>PWHM01000049.1 GCA_003554915.1 Candidatus Nealsoniibacteriota bacterium | reverse complement strand
GGATTTGATTAAATTCCTTCTTAATAGTTTCCATAATTTCAACTAATTCTTCAAGGTTATAAGCTATCTTATGGATAAATTTATCCTTTTGTTTATAATAAAAATCAGCTAGGATAAATTCATCGTCGACGGCTGATAATCCAGCCGTCTCTATATCAAAGTAAATAAATTTCATATTAAATTCCCCCTTTAGGAATTATTAAGAAGCTAATATAAGCTTTTCTACTTCGGCGTTTATATCCTTAACAGTTTCAATATCAAAGGTAGCAAGTGCCTCTAAGCCCTGACCATCTTTAAGGTATTTGCTGATAACATCTTCAAAGATGTTTTTATCTTTAGCAAATAATTCTCTGGTCTTTTTAAGTTCAAGCTTTTTGTCTTCCTGGTTACCTACAGACTGTTGTTGTTTCTCTCTTTTTTGCCTGGCTTCTTCAGCTATCTTTTCCTTCTTGGCTTTGATCGCATCCTGTAATTCTTTCTTATCAGCAGTCTTTTCTTCTTTCTTAGCCTTTTTTTCTGCTCTTATTTCCTCTAACTCATCTGGTCCAGGTACCTCAAAGTCATCTTCTTCTGGTGGATCAACTTCTACATCGATCATACTACCAGCCGACAACATAAAGTTATTCTTTAAGGCATACTTGATAGCGTTGGTGTATGCTTTGTATAAGAACTTATCAGATTCATCGATAGCATAACCAGAGTAACTAAAATCAATATATGCACCTGTGTCTGCACATATTAATCTAAATGTTACTTTAACTAATACTTTAGATATATCTCTGCTTCTGAAGTCTTTGCCTGTACCTATAGTTACATCGCCTACGCTGCTAAACATTACCACGCCTTCTTTTGCAAGTAGTGGTCTTACTTCTTTGATACAATCTTCAGCCTGCAGGTAGTCGTAATCACCGCTTTTGTTATAGCCGCCCTTAGGAATATCCTTTATCGCTCCCATTACTTTAGTTATTTTTAAAGCAAGTTTTGCGATATCTTCAGGCTTTCCATGCATATTAAACGGAGTTTCTTTTTCTGGTGGACAGTTACAATCGTTAATTTTAGTTTCTTCTGACATAATTAATTCCCCCTTATAAAGACTATTTCATTTTATCACAATGCACTGAATAAAGCAAGAAAAAAATAGAACAAAAAAACATTGTTTAAAAAGGAAGGTCGTTTAAATTGACCGCCTCATTGTTCCTTTGCTCTTCTATCATTTTTTCGTGTGCTTCTATCTGGGCATCTATAGCATTTTGTCCAGCATTCATACATTCTTTAGAGCACGCTATGTGGTCTTCTATATCACCAAGCACCCAATACTTCCAGCTAGAGATTAACCCTTCAACTAACTTGCCACATTGATAACAGCTTTCTTTAAACTTTTCAGAGCTAAATTCTGAACATTGTTTGCCAGCTTTTTCTAAATCCCATTCCAGGACTTCTAAATAGCTAACGCTTACTTTGTCATTATTACATTCAATCTTGTCGTTTAATTCATAATACTCTTCGCCTTGATGAATATAACTGGTCGAGTGTTTACAATCCCAACAGTGATTTCCTTCTCTTTTAATCAATAAAATCATCTCCTCAAAATGGTTTTATTTTTTATTCTTAAACTGTCCTAAGTCTACTACATTACCTGCGTCTGGGGTTTCAATTTTGTTTTTTTGTTGCTTTTTCATTTCTGCTTGAATCAACCTATGCAGCTCTGCCTGAAAATTATCATATAGTGCTCTTAGTATAACATCTTTAAAAGGATCTGTCTCTACTTTAACATCTTCGCCACAATGTTCACAGGTAGTGTTATTGGCAAAGAAATCTAATTCAAACCCCACCTCTTGAATATAATTTTTAAAATCTTCCATGTGCATTTCTACATATTCTTTTACTGTTTTTGGGTTCTGCATTTTTATAATTCCTCCTTAAGGATAGTTCCGCATTCTATACATTTGTAAAAATCTTGAGTCTCAAGAACTGAATAAGTTTCTTTCTTTAGTCTTTTCTTTGTCTTTCTTTCAAACCAGGAGCAGTCACAGTTAGTGCAACGTGTGAATTCTTCGTTTAGTCTACTTGTTGTAAGTGCCATCAATGGTCTCCTTTAATTTTTTGATTTCTTGTTCTTTTTGATATACTTCCTGTTTTAAAGTTTTTAGTTCAAATAAAATATTTAGAAGGTAGGTATATTTTGTAGAAAAATATATCTCCTCATTATCAAATTTATCTTCATCTTTAAAACCATATATCAAAAATGGATATTTAGCCTGGTTTCTTCCTTCTTCTTCGATGTCATCGTGGTATTCTTTCTTAATGGTTATTTGTTTTTTACCACCTGTTACATCTGTTGACTTACATTCCATTACTGTCTTTATTGTTTCTATATCAGATCTATGATCTATCATAGCCCCCGAGAGATAGTTCCTCCCAAAAACCTGCTTTTCATACATCTGTAAAACCTCATCTTCAAAATCCATTCCCTTTTTCTTTGATGAAGGTGAAGGCTTAAGCCCTTTGTGCTTTTTGGTTGCCCTATAATATTTCTGGTCTACACAATAGATACATTTTTTAGGATGGTTCTTACAATTAGCAGTATAACTACATTCCATCCTATTCCTCCTTTATGATTCGATATGAATGGTTTTTAAGCCAGTGATGAAAATGATATGCACCACATTTGTTATAACAATTTAACTTGGTATCTCTTTTGGCGTTTTCGTCTTCTGCTTCTTCTATTTTCTCCTGTACTTTGCAATTTATATCCTTGCAAAATGTTCTTCCTATATAGTCATCCATGTTTGTCCTCCTTTAAATAATAGTAACCACAATATTTTTGAATTGTGGAATTACAATTGCCTTAAAAAAATTTGCCTTTACAAATAAAGCTCCATCTTCTTGGACATTTATATAATGGACATCCCTTTGAATAGACTTGCGAACATATCGGGCTGCCTTATTACGGCTTAAATTTTTAACCTTTTTGTTACCGATATATTTATTCGGATATCGCTCTTTAAACCTATTTATAGCATGGTTTTTTACCACGAAATCTCCGACAAGTTGGTTGTTGGTAGTTTGATAAGACATTAAGCACCAGCCCCCTTCCTTCCTGCCAGAGAAACTTCTATTTTAGAGATTCCTGTAATAGAGTCCATCCTTCTATCTTTTTTCTCTATTGTCTTCATAACAAAATCTCT
>PWHM01000053.1 GCA_003554915.1 Candidatus Nealsoniibacteriota bacterium | reverse complement strand
GGAACAGTTGGACTAACTTATCAGCGTATTCGGTTCACCCCCACGCGTGTGGGGAAGGGTGCTTCGAGTCATGTCCTTTTCCTCCTTACTTCGGTTCACCCCCACGCGTGTGGGGAAGGGAGATTTATAAAGGAATCTCGCAGTTGATTATTTGGTTGTCTCACTGATTAATGTTATTCCTTCCATGTCAATCACTTCTTTGCCACTTAATCCGTGAGCTCTGATCTCAAAGCCTTGCTCGTTGTCGGCACTCCATATCTGTATCACTGAACCTTCTTTGACACTGTCCAGACACTTTTCCCACAACCTGTCTCTGACCAGCGATGAAACCTTTCCGACGTAAACACCGGTCCGAGGCTGTATCATCCAACGGGATAGCTCACCCCGCAACGAGCGGGGGACACTCTCGAGAATCATCACAAGCATATTGAAACTCTCAATCGGCCCCGTCCCAAAGAGGGCCGGGTAGCGCAGAGTCATGGTCATAGGATGAGCAATCCTTCTCAGAATCTAAGCCCAGTACTTCGTCGATGTCTTTGACGATGTTTTTAAGCAACCTTTTCTGCTTGAATGCGTCTCGAAGTTGCGCGCGCACCCTGCGCTCCACGTCCTTATCGCTCTCGGAGGTAACCTGGAAAGAGACCGGAATCGATAGTTCGGTCTTATAGAGGTCGGCGATGTCATAGACGAAGGAAAGGTTCTTCCCGGAATGTATGAAGCCGATGCCTGGACTGCAACCTATGGAGATGATGGATGCGTGGCATATTCCGTATAGGCACGCATTGGCCGATGACAGCGCCTTGTTTATCGGATCGGTTTTGGCCCACTTGCCTCTGTCGTAGCTTCGGCCGCTCCATTCTATACCCCACTCCTCTGAAGCTCGAACGTACGCTGCCCTTACCCGAATCCCTTCATACCCTTTCAACTCCTCCAAGCTCATATTATCTGTTTTTACATCGGCGGGAAACCGTTTGCAAAACATCTTTCTTGCAACGTCCATCCTCTTCTCTGGATATGCATATTGAGCAGCTTGTGAAAGCAGCCTTGCCGACTTCCTCGTTTCACCTGTGCCGTGGGCATAGAACCTGACGCCTTCTTCGCCGACCCATTGAACCATACACCCGTTCTCAGCGATGGTCTTGATGGCCTCATGGGTTACTGAAGTCCCTGGTCCGAGAAGCAGCAGCGATAATGAGGCGCATGGGATGTTGGTCTTTCCGTTCAGGTCGTATGCGGAAATCGATTTGCCATCCTGCTCTACCCTGCAATGCTCAAGGTAGAGGTGACTGAGACTGTCCCTGATCTTGGGCAATTCCCGGTAGTCCTTGGCCAACGAATTACCCCTTAGCCAATGAAAGCATGCCGAAACCGAACCCTTTGCCACTGCCGATGCCGGACTCCAGGACGTTCCTGAACATTTCCGGATCCTCGACAACCAACACCCCCTCGAAGAGCACGGAGTGGAACTTCAATTTGTTGTTTTCAGAGGCCTTATGCCCTTCTCGACCGCCCTTAGGGATATTGACCAGACTGATGAGGGAGAATCCATTGTTCTCGGCTTTCCTCTTCATCCATTCGATTTGCTCCTCGTCCTTCATCAGACCCAGCCTCTTCCCCTCCCTTTTGACCGTTGGATTTGCCAGTATTCTGAATGAGAACACGTCGCCCTGGGAGAAAAGGGGGTCGAAGCTCTTGTGCTCCGGAGGATTGAGCAGATAGTCCTCATCCACGTTGAGGCGGGACCAGTCGGGCTCGACGCCGGACTGTACCAACACCGTTCTCCCGTAGGGCTTTAAGCCCTCTCCCTCAACACGGAAAAGAATCCTACCAGGCCCGCCTTCCTCTCTGTCGGGAAAGGCCGTCATCAGGGTGCGATGCAGCTCGTACACATCCTCCAACTCCCTTCTAGCCCTCTCGTTTCTGAGGTTCAGAGTCAATCTTGAGAGGAAGATCACAATCCCTCCATCAGGCCATCGGCCTCCAACCATTCAGTGCGAACGTGGCGGACGCTGAAGTCGCGTTTGTCGTAACAGGTGGGGACGTCGGAAACGGCCTCCCCATCCCCTGGAGCGCATTCCACCACCACCCTGATCGTTTGTGGACTCTCATCATGATCCCTGTTGAGCAGGGGGGCTTTTCCCAACCAATCCTCGATCGCGCCTTCTAAAAGCCCATCAGAAACACAAAGAGGAGAGGATGCGGGAAAGGACTTCCTACCCAAGAAAACAGGATGCTTAGGGTTCTTCAAAGCTTCAAAAACTTCCTTAAGAAGAGCCTCAGGCCCTTCGAGGAAGACCAGGAAGCATGCGTCCGAGAGATAATAACGCCTAGAGACCACGGTGTCGGTGGCTTTGCTGCCTGCTCTGGGGACGTCCAAGGCGGTGTGGTAGTCCATGGAGTAGCGTCCCTCCCTTTCCACCCTAACGGCCATTCTCAGGCTGGCGAGGTCAGAGACGTCCTCCTTTCTCCCTCTGCCCATAGCGGACGCTATGATGCCTATGACGGCGCTCTTCGAGGGCGCGGTGCCCGTATCCCTTTCCGTGAAGCGGCTGTAAGTACCCCACGACTGCATCGGGCCTTCAAGGCGCATGAGCAACACTGTCATTCAAAGCACCTCTCAATGACGATACCAGTTGCTCCACGGTCTCGAACTGCTCCCCGCCGATGCTCTTAATGCCATCGCATTTGATGTCCCCTAGGGCGCATGCTCCGATGAATGCTATCCCATCCTTGCCGTACATCTTCACCAGTTCGCCCATGTATGAGTCCAGGCGACGGATTGACTCCGAAACGAGTTCCTTGTCCTCTGTTCCAAAAATGCTTACGGGCTTGCTGAAGGCATTCGCCAATGACAACGGCTGCCCACTCTCCCTGAAGACTGCCAGCACAAGGCTGGGCGGGTTGTGGGCTGCCATGGAGTTCTGTTTCCCAGTGGGTATCGCTGCGATCGAGGATTTAACGAAGGCCTCGATGGTGTTCACCGCCAGGTCCGAATGGTTCTCCAAATTCTTCAGCAGCTGCGGTATATCCACCGATGAATAGCGGTAGAAGCAGGAGCTGTTGAATTCCACAGTGCCCATCATGCCCGCGCCGGTCTCCTCCTCCGGCTGCAGGTCGTCGATGGCGGTGTAGAAATCCATCTCCATGTTGGCGCGGTTGGTGGATATGGCATGGGCCACCTGCGAAGCGGCATCGATGTTG
>PWHM01000078.1 GCA_003554915.1 Candidatus Nealsoniibacteriota bacterium | reverse complement strand
TCTGGGCCTCAAGAAGGTTTTTCTTGCTTTGTTTGGCTGCCATTCTTGACTGGAAAATGCGCTTCTCGCTTTCCATGCTTTCAGCGGCATCCGAAAGATGGGAGCGATCAAGCAGGACAAGGGGCCATTCTATGGTATCCGCACCTTCAATTTCCGCCATAAGCCTGGCCTGCCGTGCCTGCAGCGTGTCCATCCTCGCCCTGTACATATCCCTCTGAGCCCGGACTTCTTCCCCGTCCAGAGTTATCAGAACGTCACCCTTCTCAACCTGGTAACCCTCACGGACCTTGATATCCTTGACGATACCTCCGTCTCGGTGCTGTACCTGCTGCCGGTAAGTCTCCACTATGACATCGCCTTGTGCAATGACCGCTCCTTCGAGATTGGCTGTTGCCGCCCAGACCCCGATGCCGCCGAAAAACAGGGCCACAAAAAGCAGACCGGCAATGACCACATTTCTTGAAGAAGTGGGCAGGTTGACTTTCTTTGGTTCGCCCTGCCCCCCTTCAATGGCCTTCACATTATTATTGCTCTGCAGTGTATTTTCGCTCATATTCCTGTCTCTAATCTTGAGAGTTAAAAATTCATCCTGAAAGCTCAAAGTTCATCTGGTTAGATGCGCCTGCCAGTTATGCACGTATGCATGTATGGGAGTTTGGGCGTATGTAAGTTTTTAAAGTTTGAGAGTCTCCCACACGCCCATACGTCCCCACTTCCATATTCCCACACTCCCCTACCCCCATACTCCCATACGTCCTACTCAATCCTGCGCATCGACCCCTGATGCATATCCAGCACCTTGTCTGCAAGCTTGATGAGTTCATTGTTGTGGGAGATCAAAATCAGAAATACACCTTTTGATTTGAGATCTGCAAGGACTTCCTTCATGCTCTCCCGGCCGGACTGGTCCAGATGCGAATCAGGCTCATCCAGAACCAGAAGCCAGGGGTCTTTGTACAAAGCCCTGGCCAGGACTATTCTCTGCTTCTGTCCTCCGGATAAGGCGATTCCCCCTTCACCCACCCTGGTATCGTAACCCTGGGGCAGGCCGAGGATCATGTCATGCGCCCGGGCCTGCATGGCGGCGTCCACAACGGACGGGGAGTCAACCTCGCCCAGCCTGGCGATATTTTCGGCCACGGTTCCGGAAAAAAGCTCCACTTCCTGAGGTACGTACCCCATTTTCCGGCCCAGTAACGCATGGTCAAAACTTTGTAGTGAAGTATCATCAAGAAATACGCTGCCCTGGTCCGGCTTCCAGACTCCAAGCAGTACTCTGGCCAGGGATGTTTTCCCGGAGCCGCTGGGTCCTGTTACAGCCATCATTTCTCCAGAACTCAGCCGGAAGGAAATGTCCTGAAAAACAGGCATCTGAGCCAGGTTAAGGGTGATGCTTTCGGCCCTGCAGGTGCCTGGTCTCTCCGGAGCGGCTCTTTCCGGCAACAGTGGATCATCATGAGTATGAACTTCTTTCATAAGCTCGCTCAGCCTGTTGTAGGCCAGCCTGGCATCCACAAAGCTTCTCCAGGCGTTGCCCAGCATCATTATGGGGGAAAGAGCCCGGCTCATGAACATGGCCGAGGCCACCATGGTCCCCAGGGTGGCTTCATGGATTATTACCAGGTAAGCCCCTGTGGACATGATGACCACCACTGTGCCCATCATTATGAACTTGGCCATGCTCTGGAAAAACCCGTTTCTGGCCGCCAGAACATCCTCATAATAAATATCCTGACTTTTGTACTGCTTCCATTGCCTGCTCATAGACGGAAACATGCCCATGGCGTAGACAGTCTGGGCGTTGCGCATGGAAGAATTAAGAAACTGATCGGTATTCATGGCGGACTGGGAATGACTCGCCTGCATGCGCGTGGTGGAGATTTCCTGGACCACCACCAGAAGAAACAGGAGCAGCGCTCCGGCACAGGCCAGGTATCCCAGAAGTGGGTGAAAAAGAAAAATCACCGCCAGATATACCGGAACCCAGGGGGTGTCGAACAGGGCGAATATCCCAGTTCCGCAGAGAAAATTACGAATGCTGTTCAGATCCTTCAACCCCTGAGTGTGTTTTTCTCCCCCGGCAACAACTGACTGGTCGAGCATACTGCCGAATATCCGCCCGGCCACAATCTGATCAAACTTGACCCCTATGCGCACCAGCAGCTTGGAACGAAACACCTCCATGATTCCGGAGACAACATAAGCGCCTATTACAGCAGCAGTCAGGAAAAAAAGCGTCTCCATGCTGCGGCTGTCCATAACCTTGTCGAACAAAAGCCGCAGATAAAGAATGTAGGCCAGGGCCAGCACATTGATGAACATGCTGAAGAAAAATGCACACCCCAGATGGGGCAGAAATCTTACCAGATATTTTCGCATTCCAGATTTTCCAGTGATTAGTTTTTACTTTGATTCACTACTTAAGACGTATGGGAGTATGTACGTACGGGCGTATGCACGTAGTTAAGAAGTATGGGAGTATGTACGTATGGGAGTATGCACGTATTTAAGACGTATGTACGTCTTTACTCCCCCACTCCCATACTCCCATACTCCCATACTCCCCACGTCTCACTTAGCCGGCAAAAGCTTCTGCAGCACCTGCTTACTCGGTCCATACATGGCCACCTGGCCGTTTTTGAGCATGAGCAACTGATGCGTAAACTGCAGCAGTTTCGGCCTGTGGGTGACCAGGATGACGGTTTTGCCTTCATCCCTGGAACTTTTGAGAATCTCTGCCAGGGAATCTATGCCCTGCTGGTCCAGGCTGGCATCAGGTTCGTCCAGGATAAGTATCCTGGGGTCGCCGAACAGGGCCCTGGCCAGGCCAATGCGCTGGCGCAGACCGCCGGGCAGGTTCAGGCCTCTTTCTTCCAGCATGGTCTCAAACCCCTGGGGCATGGAGTCGATTATTTCTTCCAGACCGGCCTTCCGGGCAGCCTCCCGGATTTCTTCCGGGGAGACCTCCTGAAACCTGGCTATATTCTGGGCGATGGTTCCGGCAAATAACTCAACTTCCTGGGGCAGGTAACCAATATGCGGCCCCAGCTGTTCCTGGTCCCACTGGTGCATGTCCGCTCCGTCCAGACGGAGAATGCCGTTTTGAGGGCGAACCGCTCCGGTCATTACCCTGGCCAGGGTGGTCTTGCCAGCACCGCTTGGACCTATGAGACCCAGGGTCTGGCCGGCCTGCAGGTCAAAGCTTAC
>PWHM01000085.1 GCA_003554915.1 Candidatus Nealsoniibacteriota bacterium | reverse complement strand
GTTCCTCCCCAAGTCGCCGGGTCGATAGCGGCCAGCATTTCAAAATTTTCTTTCAGATCCCCATTCTCATAAAACCCGAGTTTTCCGGTTACCGTATTTATCTTCAGGTAATCGGTTAGCTCGTCTTGAAAATATCGATAATCCGGAAGTTCATCAATTTCATTGAACCCAAAGGAATCAGTCATTTCCTCCAAAGCTTTTTCGTAAACCGGATCGGAACTGAAGCGATAAAAATAACTCCCCTTTTGAAAATCTCCTTCCTCTTGATTTACATTTATCCTAACCGCTTCCTCCCCGGTTTGAGAATAAAAGATAATTTCACTTCGGCTAAGTTTTGCGGTCCACCCTTCGGGAATCTTCAGTGAAAATCCGTGAGTCGAGCTGGATCTTTCCGTCCACTGATCAAAAACTCTTAAAAACCCTGCTTCGGTAAGAGAGTATTTTTCAACCACCGTATCTTCTCCCACTAAAATCTCAATTTTAAAAAATCCATCTAAAAAACTTGAATTATTAAAATCTCCGTTTACTTTTCGGGTCGTAAAATGACCTTCCGGTTTAGCTACTCCGATCAGGAAAACCTCCGGTTCCGACTTTTCAAAATCTGCTTTTATTATCCCCACCGCTTTTCCGTTTTTTAAAAACTCTTTCTCTATCAATTCAATTTTCACCCCTTCGGAATTAAGTTCCGAGTCATTGCAGTATCGAGCAAGATTGTTCGTAATAAAAACTCTTTCCTCCAGAAACACCGGGCAATAAAGATCCAATTTTAAATTTTCAATAAACTCCTCGTCGAATCTTTCTTCTTCAAATCTTTCAATAAAAAATAAGGGCTCCAAAAACAGAAGAGCCGTAAAAAACACCAAAGCGAGAAGTACTGTGAATAAGACTTTCTTACCGGTAAAGTTCATTTATTAATTATATCTGTTTTTGTCTCTTTTTCAATTATTTATGAGAGATAAAAAATCTTCTTTGGAAAGAGTATTAATTATATCAGTTGATTTAGCCCACCCTCTTCTGGCTTGACCTACACCGAACTCGACGTTTTCGAGCTGATTCAAGTGGTGAGAGTCACTGTTTATGGCCAGCTTTATCCCTCTTTCGACACACTTTTTAATGTCGGCGTCTTTCAAGTCCAATCTGGCCGGTGAGGAATTTATTTCCAAAAAAACGTTTTCTTCTTCGGCTACTTTGAATATTTTTTCCATATCGAGATTCAACGAATCTCTTTTTTTAATCAGTCTTCCGGTCGGATGGGAAATTATATCAACTTCCGGGTGTCGCATAGCTTTTATCAATCTTTCCGTCATTTCTATTCTACCCATCTTGAATCCGGAATGCATTCCGGCTATTACGTAGTCCAGCTTTTTCAAACCCTTATCACTAATATCCAATGACCCGTCTCGAAGAATGTTCGCTTCACAGCCCTGCATTACGTAAAAATCCGAATTTTGAGCTTCAAATTTTGAATTTAATTTTTCTATTTCTTTACGTTGCTTGGAAAGCTCTTTTTCACTCAGTCCGTTCTCAATCCGTAAAAATTCGGTGTGATCGGCTATACCCACCCAAGCGTAACCTCTTTCTCGGGCCGCCGATACCATTTCCTTCAAAGAGTTCGCTCCTCCGGTCCAATCGGTGTGGATGTGTAAATCCCCCTTCAGATCTTCCAATTTACAAAGATCGGAGAAATCTTCTCCCTTTTGAGCCTTTTCTACTTCCCCTCTGTCTTCACGCAGCTCGGGAGGTATCAAGGTAAGACCTAACTTGGAATATACCTCTTTTTCCGTTCTCCCGGCAATTTTTTTCTTTTTATCAAATAGGCCGTATTCATTCAATTTCAATCCCTTGCTTTTAGCTATTTTTCTTATTTTTATATTGTGATTTTTGGACCCGGTAAAGTATTGCAGGGCGGAGCCGAAACTTTTTTCCCCGACAATGCGCAAATCAGCGTCAAAGCCTTCCCTTAAACGTATTGAAGATTTTGTTTCACCTTCACCCAAAACTTTCTCCACGTTCGGAAAAGAAGTAAAGCTTTTCATTATTTTTTCCGTCTTACTGGCCGAAACCAAAAGGTCCACGTCTCCGACCAATTCTTTTTTTCTTCTGAGAGATCCGGCGAAACTTATTCTTTTTACTTCTTTTAAGCTTTTCAGTCTTTTATAAATCTCTCGGGCAACCGGTAAAACTTCGCCCAAAGCCCATTTACCTTCATCCTTTTTTAAAAATTCTATGGCTTCCAAAATATTTTTCTCGGTTTTTTCGCCCAACCCCTCCACCTCGGCCACCCTTCCCTCACTCGCTGCGATTTTTAAATCTTCCAAATTTTCAACTCCAAGATTTTCATATAATTTTTTAACACTCTTCGGACCCAAGCCTTCCACGCGGAGCATGTTTTTAAGATCAACTGGAAACTTTTCTCTTAAAGTTTTTAAGTGTTCAATTTCTCCGGTTAAGATATATTCTTCCAGCTTGTCAGCGATATTTTTTCCCACTCCGGAAATTTCTTCGAGTCCTTTCCTCCCTTCTTTGTCATAGATCTCCTCTACGCTTTCTTCCAGTTCCAAAATGGAAGAAGCCGCTCTACGATAAGCGAAAGGTTTGTAATCTACATCTCCCATTTCCAAATACTCGGCTACTCGGTTCAATTTTTCGGCTAATTCCTTATTTTTCACTAAAAACAGCTAAGTTATTTTTCTTCAATCTATAGATAATTATGGCGGAAACCAACGCGGATAAGGCAACGAGAATAAATACCGCTTCGAACCCTATTCGATCGGCTATCATTCCACCGAAGATGGCAGTAAAGCCCAAGGCGTAACCGATAAAGGTGCTGTGGAGAGCCCAAGTGAAGGATCTCCAGTCCTGATCTACGTAATGAGTGAACATTCCGTACCAAGCGGGAACTACGAAAGCCCGGGCTATTCCCCGGGAAAATTCTATTAAAAATATATGCCATATGCTGGTTGCCAAAAGATAAGTTAAAGATAAAAGACTCAAAGCAACCAAGCCCCCTATTAAAAAATTAATATCGTCTCGATCTCCTTTTATGAGATCCATGGTCCGGGCAATGAAGGGTTGAACGGTTGATTTGGTAATCCAGTAAACTCCGACCGCCAATCCCACCGTTCCTATGGTCGCCCCCTGGATTTGCTCGATCATAAAAATGGCAAAAACGGGAGCTACAAAACCCCAACCCGATTGAAGAAAAAAGTCGGAAGCTATGAAGTTGGTTATTAGTTTGTTGGGCTTATACAT
>PWHM01000038.1 GCA_003554915.1 Candidatus Nealsoniibacteriota bacterium | reverse complement strand
TTCTTTTCAATTGAGTATTTATATTATAATAGTTTTATTAATTTTTGTCAATTATTAGCAATAAATAAAAGGCTCCGGTTACACCCGAAGCCTCTTTTTAATTTAAAGTCCTCCTTTATAATAATCTGTCCTTTCCGTAAGTGGCAAAACCCATCCAAAAGCAAAGATAAATCCACCCAATAAGGTTATCGAATACCCAAAAAATCCGGGGAAAATTACACCGTAGAGGAATCCTATAGCTCCCCCCACGAGCATTTTCCCTATCAAGTCCGCCTTTTTTTCTTCGTCCAAGAGACCCATTGTTCCTGTGCCCATAATCAATAACACGATAATTCCTACAAACTCTATCCAAGTTCGCGTGAACCGATGGGGATCGGGGACAATTATAAACCAAATTATTCCCGATATGGCTATTACAATAGTCCAGTTAAAAACAAATCTTTTACTGGCTTTCAACATTACCCCTCCTTTGAATTTCTGAAAAAATCATTTAAAATCACTTGGACACATCGGATTATTTTTAGATTACTTTTGCCCGACTGTATCCGTATCCATCTTGTTTCCGCCACCTCCATTTCCGGGTCGGGGATGACACTTCCTCCTATGATTCGCCCAATAAAGACTCGAGCTATCAAAAAACGGCGACTGTTGGGAGTTATGCCGAAATATTCTCCGTTGAATCTACCTACAATCGTAAACTCCAAGTTTTGAAACTCTTCGGTAACCTCTCTGATAAGAGCTTCTCTGTAGTCTTTATCATCGGGGTCCTTTTTCCCTCCCGGCAAAGACCAAAACTCGGAATCTTTATTTCTGCTTATTAAAATCTTTCCATTTTCATTTTGAAAGATCACGTTGACCACTTCTATATATCCTTTATCTTTCCCGCCCCTCATGTAAATCGCCTCCTTTTTTTAAGATATTTTATAATAACACATATAAGTTATTTTGTAAATAAAAACCGCCCATTGATTTCGGTTAATGACTGTTATACACCCATTGCGTTTTGAGTTAGCCTTTTGCCGCTTAAAATTTAAAAAGCGGCGAAGATCTCACCGCTTTTTCATATCCGTTATCAATACTCACCCACTTCAACATTTTCGAATTGCTCCTCGGACAAGTTGTCTTCCAAGATTTTATTTACTTTTTCTTTGCAACCCTCCGGAACACCCAAAATCAGGTATCCGGCTTCGGTGAAAAGCTCATATCGGGTTATCGAGTCTTCGGTGTCCAATTCGTCCTCGGTCTTCGCCTCTCCCCTGATTACCACTTTGCCCCGATAGAGCCCTTCTACATCCGGCCTTTTACTTTCACCGTCTCCGACGGAACTATTTTTTACCGGTTCGGTTTCCGCTCCTTCGCCGTTAATTCTGACTTCGTAACCTATCTTTTGCATGGCCTCGGCGATTTTTCGCTTTATTTTGTTTTTCGGGTCGGTGTCGGCCATTTTGTTTTTTGTTGGTTTAAAGAAGAACCGACCAGCTTCTCCTTGTTGGTCTTATACCAGAAAAATGATTTTGATGCAAATGAAAAGGCTAATCGATATCGTCAAATTCATCATCCCAATCGTTCATAAATTCCTCCTCTTCCATAAAGCTTTCCCAGATCTCTTCCATCTCTTCCATCTCTTCCTCCTGTGGAGAAATCGTCAACCCGGAATAAAAAGAGCTACCGACCATACCCAAAATAATTATTAGAATGGTTATTATGATCTTGTTTTTAGGAGCTTTTCGAGGAGTTTTTTCATCGGTTATAAGCAAGTAAAAGTAACCGGCGGAGACGAAAGAAATCAATAGGCCGAACAAAGAAACGACCGGAGGGATGATATTGACCAAAATATCCGTGTCGATTCTCATATAATGAAGAGGCAAACCGACAAGAGTTATAGCCATAGTTATAAAAGCTAAAAAAATCAAGTAAATGAAAACGGGAGCGTCTTCGGTTTTCTCATAACTTAATCTTAAGGAGTCCACGGGCGTAGTCGCCTTGTCGACCAAAAAGAAATTGAAAAAATAAAACTTCATGAAAAAATAGAAAGAAGCAATTATTCCGACAAGCGAAAAGAGGAAAATAACAAAATTGGAGCCTTGTTCAAAAAGCAAACCAACCAAAAAACCCATGCCCGTAAAGCCTGCGAATATGACGCTCAAAAATAAGTACTTCAAAGCGGTAGCCAAAAACAGCTTCGGAACGAGAGAAATCTTTTTAAAAAATACGGAAAGCGTAGTGTTCTGACTTCTCAAAACTTTCAGGGATAAAGTTATAAAGCCGACAGTGGGAATGCTAATTATCAAAAGATAAATTAAAATTCCGAAGACCGTCAAGGCTATTAACTCGGGTAAGCTGAAAACTTTTTCTCCATAAGAAACAATAAAGGCGTCTTGTGATTCGGAAATGGTGAGGAGGCCGATAGCAAATTGTCCAACCCAAGTTACAAGCCACCTTATAATCGTAAAACCGATTGCTCCCACAAAAAGAACAAGAAAATTATCTTTAATTACTTTGGCCGCATAAAAGAAAACACTCAAACAGGAAATCGGTCTTTTTTCCGATCCTTTTATTTCTTTTTCGTTGTTTTTTCTTGGTTCTTCGGACATATAAATATATAAATTACTAAATAAGCGATTAATCGGTAAACGACTCAAGGGATAGATTTCAGCTTAAAGAATAATCCCGATAACGGTTTTTATTTCAAATCACTTATCTTCAATTCTTTTTAAAAGCTTTTCCTCCAATCTTTCCAGCTCAACTTCCGCTCTGGTCTTTAATTCCTTCTCTCTTTCCTTGATTCGATTCAAAAGACTGCTCCAATCTTCCGGAATTTCTTCCTGCCTTTCCAAAAAGTTTTCAACTATTTTTCTAACTCGAATAATCGTTTCTTTCTCGGAAACGGTGGCTTCGTAGCTCTCTTTGGTTTTTAAAACTTCTTCAAAGCCTTCAAGCTCTTCCCTTTTTTCTTCTATCTCTTTTTCTTTCTCTTCGGCGTAATCAGCCAGAGCCTTTTTTATTTCTTCTTCTTCAAAATAATCAATCGCCCTATTTATTAGCTGTAAACGGGATTTTAATCTTTCCTTTTCTTTTCTTAACTCTCCCACCTCCGCTTCCACTTTGGGTATTTCTCTTTCCACTGCCACTTCGATCTCTTCCTCTCTTTCTTCTCGGAAAAAGGCGACTAAATCTCGCACTCTTTCCGCCTCAAAAACCAATTTTTTCTCTCTACTTACCACCTCCCCCTCTTCTTCCCATCTTAAAAATTCAAATCCTTCTTCCGGAAAAGCTTCAAGG
>PWHM01000097.1 GCA_003554915.1 Candidatus Nealsoniibacteriota bacterium | reverse complement strand
TTAACTTCTGGGTAAGTCGGAAATAATGTTCGCCAAAGTGGGAAATTTAGCGGAAAGCTTATGACTTAAAAGTCCGGCTACCGTAATTACGTCCGAAACTTCATCTTCCAAACTCTCCGGACCGGAAAACACTTCCGCCGTTTCTTCCAGCAAGGAGTTAACGTACTCGTTCATTACCTTTTTACTGGATTTTTCCCTGAGATATCCGATTATCTTTTTAAATTCACCCCTGTCCAGCCAGACTCCCTCACAGACATTACAGATATCCACTTTTATATCCGAGTCGTTATAGGAAAGCTCATACATCGGTACTTCGCAAGCGGGGCACTGCTTTTCTTCCTCGGATATTTGAAATTTGGTCTTTTCTTTCCAAAGATCAACGTCCAGCCAATCCAAATTTTTCTGCTTGCCGTCCTTTGCTATTCTGAATTCTCCCTTTTCAAACCAAACGCCCAAACCTTGAGGACAATAGTCAATCTCGGTATTATAAAAAATAGCCGTTTTCAGGTCTTTGTCTTTGTGTATGGGACATTTCATAACTGTTTTATGATAAACCATTTCCACTTATTTTTCAAATAAATTCGAAAAATTAAACCGGCCCGTACAAGTTGTGAGAGATTGAACCTCTCTCAAGTTAAAGAGGAGTTGAACCTCTCTAGACTTTAACTGCATAACTACCCTGAGGGATTCTTCGGTCGCTTCGCTCCTTCAGAATGACGGGGAATGCGATTCGTCATTCCCGCGAAGGCCTGCCTGCCGGTAGGCGGGCGGGAATCTCTTTGTGTTACCAATTTTCATGAGATTCCCGGTCAAGCCGGGAATGACGAGACTGATTATGAGATTCCCGATCGGGGTCGGGAATGACGGTGGTTGTGAAGTCGGGAGTGATCCCGGTGAAATGATTGTTGCACAAATTTCACGGGGCAGGCGGTGAGAATTTTACGCCCCTGGGGCGTAAAAATGGGGGGATGTGATAAAAAAATGTGTGAGGCTCAGTCTCACACAGAATAATCCGCTTTTCAACTAAGTGTCCAGCTTTCAAAATCATCTTTAAAGTTTTCTATCCTGGATATGTGGCTCGGATTCATTAGGAGATTTTTTAAATCCCCGGTTTTGTCTTTCAGGTCGTCCCAAGAAAGTTCTTTTTCTATTTTTGTCTTTAACTCTTCGGCCGCGATGGAGTCGTCTTCACTTAAGCTTTTCATTTTTCCCCTCAAATAATCGAAGTCCGGCTTCTTTACTTCTTTATTTTCTATTAAAAAGCTAATATCAAAAAGATCCCTGACCATCACCCTGTTTCTGTTTAAAAGGCAGTAAAACTTTTGAGCCAATATCAGGTCCATGGGGGCTACTTTTATTTTAATGTAAACGTCGAACTTATCCAGAGTATAAATATTGGGTTCGAAGTCATATTTTTGATCAGCTGCATCTACCTTGATGGTTAACTTTTCTCCTTCGTGTGGAGAAATTCCTTCTTTATGTAAAAGATTTATAATCTTCAACTCGTTCACGAAAGCTCCGCTTTCAGTTTTTTTGGGATTTGTTTGCACTTCTATCGCCTGTCTTTCCAACCCCTTTGTAATTTCATTGGACAAGCTTTTAAATTTTTCAAATCCGATTCCCTTGCTGTCAAAATCCAAATCTTCGGAAAATCTCCGATTTCCATAAACAATTCGCAAGGCGGTCCCGCCTATAAAAACAAGCTCGTTACCTGTTTTGGAGCTGTAAATTATCTCTAAAATCTTGTATTGCAGATATTCTCTAAGCATATGACGCTTAAAGATTTGAAGGTTTTCCGGATAATTGTTTTTTATCTCTTTTAAGCTAAGCATTTTTCAATTAATTTATTAAAAGATTCACTCTTTTCGTCAAGCTATCACTGTTGATCTTTTTTAATAAACCTTTCAGTCTTGAAATATTTACATTTTCTGAAAAAGAAGCTTCACTTATCCTTAATTCGGAAATATCTTCTTCGTTGTTGTAATCCGTGTTCAGATAAAAATAATCAACTATAGCTTTCTCCGGTGTAGCTATCTTAGCTTTGGAGGCTCCTTCTCCGACCACTTCATAATCAAAAAACAAATCCGGCTTTACTTTTCTGTAATCGAATGATCCTACTTGTGTTTCAAAGCAATTGGTCTTTTTGGTGGAAATCGAAGTTACGCTAAAGACTCCTTCCGGAATTAAGTTGTAATACCTTAAGGCGGATTGGAGTGAGACGTAAGAAGGGTAATAAATCTTATTGGCTATGGCGAACAAATCTTCTTCACTCAAATTCTTATCGGTAAAAATATACTTTCCCTTGATTATTTTTTTGATGTATTTCTTTTCTTGCCATTCACTCAAGCGACGATAATCAAAGCCGTCATCTATTTTTTTTGCGTCCTCAGAAGTAAAAACCAGTTGGTCTTGTAAATTTTTCTTAAACTCCAAAAACTTCATATATTTCTGTTACTTGTTATTTTTAACAAGTATAAGAAACAAATCATGAATAGTCAAGATTTGCACGCACCCGATTGCACGCACCAGGTGCGTGGAAATGGGGGTGGAGAAAGCAAAACTCCCCGCCGAGTTGGCGGGAAGTTTGTTTAAAGCAGGTTTGGTATTTTTACGCTCGAGGGGCGTAAAAATGGGATGGGATTTCTACACCCGAGGGGTGTGGAAATGGGAGTGTAAGGGTTTTACATTCCGGGCATTCCCATTCCGCCGCCCATTCCACCCATTCCACCGGCCGGTCTTCCACCACCTCCGGAATTGTCGTCTTCATCTTCGTCATCGACAACAACCGTTTCGGTGGTAAGGAACATTCCGGCGGCCGAAGCGGCGTTTTCGAGAGCGACTCTGACCACCTTTTTGGGATCGACAACACCCGCTTTCAAGAGATCTTCGTATTCGAGCGTTCTGGCGTTGAATCCGAAATTCTTCTTACCTTCCTTTATTTTCTGAACGACTACCGAGCCGTCTTCACCGGCGTTTTCGGCAATTTGCTTTGCCGGCGCTTGAAGGGCTCTTCTCAAAATATCGACGCCGGTAGCTTCGTCACCCTCAACGTCAATTTTGTCGAGAGCATCGATAGCCCTGATGAAGGCAACTCCTCCACCGGGAACTATTCCTTCTTCTATGGCCGACCTGGTAGCCGAAAGAGCGTCTTCGGCTTTGGCTTGGCGCGCCTTTTGCTCAACTTCCGTGGCAGCACCAACTTTAATAACGGCAACTCCTCCCGTAAGCTTGGCGACTCTTTTCTGGAGGTTTTCTTTCTCATAATCGGAAGAAGAATTTTCAATCTGAGTCTTAATTTGATTTATTCTTTTTT
>PWHM01000106.1 GCA_003554915.1 Candidatus Nealsoniibacteriota bacterium | reverse complement strand
GGAAATTGATTTGAAGCTTATAAATTCAACCAATAAATAATGGTTTTTTCTGAAAAGATAAAAAAATATACAATTTTTTCCGGACTTTTCTTTTTCCTTTTTGTTCTTTTGGGTATTTTGTTTGATTATATCAACCCGGAATTATCCGCTGATTTTTTTAGTAATATTCAACAGCAGTTTAGCTTTGTTCGGGACTTTAATTTTTCGACAATGTTTTTCTTCTTATTTTTTAATAACACGCTGACAGTTTTCATCGGTATCTTTTTGGGAGTTTTATTGGGAATAATTCCCGTCTTCTTTTTAGCTGTTAACGGGTTCGTCGTCGGACTCGTAATTGGTCGAATTTATCCCACTCTTGGATTTTTTGGTGTATTGGCTAATTTACTACCTCATGGAATTTTTGAACTTACCGCTTTATTTATAGGATCCGCTTTGGGAATTAATTTGGGAATGGTCGCTTATAGAGAAATTAAAGATGGGAGCTTGTCCGTAAAAGAAATTTTCAGAGTAATTAAAAAGCTTGAATTTCCGGAAGGTAACCTGAAAGAAGGGTATACTTTGGCTATAAATGGATTTCTTTACATCGTTTTACCATTACTTTTTATAGCTGCACTTATTGAAACTTATCTTATTTTCTATATTGTGTAATGTACAAAAGGTTAATTTCGAAAAAAAGAGACGGTCCGATAGGTCGAAATAAAAATTTAGAATCTTTTTTAAGCAAAGAGGGGATAAAACGGGAAAATTTAGTAAGGGCAAATCTCGTACACGGAAATAAAATTACATTAGTGGGAAAAAGAGAAAGCGGAGTTGTTATTCAGGGAGTGGACGGATTGATGACTACCGATGATGTTTTTTTAGGCGTCACTGTTGCCGACTGTCTTCCGATTTATTTATTTTCAAATAACTTTCACGGGATTCTACACGCCGGTTGGAGAAGCTTATGGAGTGGCATTATTAAAAATGCCGTTAAAAAGATTAAACGAGTAGGGGAGGATCCGAAAAATGTTGAAGTTTTCATAGGCCCCTCAATAAGATCATGTCACTTTGAAATTAAAGAAGATTTGGTTGAAAAATTTTCGGATTACCAAAGCTATTTTGAAAAAAGAAACGGAAAAGTTTTTTTAAGTTTACAAAAGGTCACTGAAAATAAATTTAATTCATTCGGGATAAAAAGCGTGGAGATCAGTCCCGAATGTACTTATTGCAATAAAAACTACTTTTCATATAGGCGAGACAGAACATCGAATAATATGTTGGCTGTAATTGGTCCAAATAATTAATTAATAAAAATATGCGCAAGATAAAAAAAGCCGTCATTGCCGCCGCGGGATACGGAACCAGATTTTTGCCCGCAACAAAAAATCAACCCAAAGAGATGCTTCCGATCGTTGACAAACCGATTATTCACCATTTGGTCGAGGAAGCGGTTCAGTCCGGAATTGAGGATATAATAATAGTTACCAGAGCGGGCCAGATGCCAATGGAGGATCACTTTGATTCCAACTATGAATTGGAGCAAGAGTTAGAAGAATCCGGAAAAACCGAGAGATTGAAAAAAATAAAAGGAATTCCTCAGATGGCCAACTTTGCATATGTACGACAACATAAAGGATATCCGTATGGAAACGCCACCCCGCTCCTTTGTGCGGCACCACTTATCGATGACGACGAAGCGTTCGTTTACATGTTCGGAGATGATCTTACTTTATCTAAAAAACCGGTTACAAAGCAGCTTATTGAAGTATTCGAAAAAGAAAACCCAAAAGCTGTTTTGGGAGTTCAGGAAGTGCCGGATGAAGAGGTTGAGCGATACGGGACGGTGAAATATAAAGATAAGAAGAAAAATTATGAGATTGAAGCCGGCTACGAAAAACTACCGCCGGAAAAGGCGCCGTCGAATATGGCCCTTTTCGGTAGATTTGTTTTTTCTTACGATATTATAAAGCAGGCTGAAAAAACACCTACAGGTAAAGATGGAGAGCTTTGGGCGATGGATATTATAAATTCATTAGCGCAAGAAGGAGAAAAAGTTATTGCTCAACCGATAAAAGGCGAGTGGCACACGACGGGAGATCCTTTGAGGTATCTGAAGACTTCCGTTGAATTCGCTTTAAGACGTGAAGACATAGGGCCTGAATTTAAAAAGTATTTGAAAGAAAGATTTAGCTCTTAAAGACGAGCAATGAAAGTTTATAACAACCTTAAAAACCGGGAGATAATTCAATCAATTCAAGCGGGAGGTGTCGGAATTATTCCGACTGATACGGTTTTGGGGGTGATCGGGAGTGCTTTATCTCCTGATACGGTAGAGAGAATATATAACTTAAAAAACAGGGATAAATCGAAACCGGTGATTGTTTTGATCGGATCTAAAAAGCAAATAAAAGAACACTTTGGATTGGATGTTCCCAAGGAGGTTTCCGATGTTTGGCCCGCCCGCCTGAGTATTATTTTAAGTTGTAATAAATATCCACACATACATAGAGGCAAAAAATCAATTGCCTTCAGAGTGCCGGATAGGAAAGATCTGGTTGGCTTTTTACAAAAAGCGGGCCCCGTTGTTGCTCCAAGTGCCAACCCGGAGGGTAAAAAGCCGGCCGGAAATATTCAAGAGGCGAAAGATTATTTCGGAGAAAGAGTGGATTTTTATGTAAAAGGTGAGAGTCTGACCTCAAAGCCTTCAACGGTGGTTGAATATAAAAAGGGTGATTTCAATGTAATCAGAAAGGGAGCAGTTAATGCAAAACATTTCCAATAAGATCAATATTTCCTTGAAGAAACTCTTTCGAACTCATTTTTTTCCCGCCTTCAATTTGTAGCTCTTCAATAAGAAGAAAATCCTTTTCCGTTTGAACGGCGATCTTTTCATTACTGCCGAGATAAGTTTTTCCCGGTGGGCCGAAAGGCCCGTCTTCGGTTTGTTTTTGGACTGAAGCCTTATATACCTTCAATAGCTTTTTCTCTATCTTTCCGTAACAACCCGGCCAAGGATTGTATGCGCGAACTTCTCGCTCTATCTTTTCGGCGGATTTCTCCCAATTTATTCGACCGTCCTCTTTTTTTAATAAATCGGTATATGTGGCTTCAGAGTTATTTTGTGACTCGGGAGTTATTTTTTCCTTTACCCATTTTTTTACCGTTTCGGATAAAATCTCACCCCCCGATTCGGCTAATTTTTTTTCTAAATCCTTGTAATATTCTTTTTTGGTTAGTAAAATTTCTCTCTGATTCAAAATTGGTCCACCATCCATTTCTTCATTCATAAGCATGATTGTCACTCCCGTTTTTTTATCTCCGTTTAGGATTGCGGCCTGGATCGGTGTGGGGCCCCTGTATTTTGGTAAGAGGGAAGGGTGGACATTTAAAAAACCGTACTTCGGATTTTCTAAAATTTCCTTTGAAAATATTCTTCCGTATGCAGCAACTAAGACTAAATCAGTTTCATCAATTACATCTTCTATTTGGTGAAAGATTCTCAGGTTTTCTCTTTCCGCTATTTCTTTAACCGGGCTCGGTTTTTTTTCTTGCCCCCTGCCTCTCGGTTTGTCTTTTGTAGTAATGACCGCATTTATGGAAAGATCACTTTTTAATATCTTTTCTAAAACTATTTTACTGAATTTTGGCGTTCCCGCGAATGTTATATGCATAAATATTTTAGCTATCTATTATTAATCTAATCATCCTCCTTCCATACGATTTGCTTTTCGTCTCCGGCGAATTCGAACCACTCTCCTTCATCATCTATTACGTACCATTTTCCACGTGACTTTACCATTCTCTCCCCCTTGTAGAATGGCTTCTTCCTCTTCTTTTTCGGTTTTAAAGTTGCAAGTTCGGGCCACTTTTTAAGAACTGTTTCTATGGCATAGTCCAAGTTACGAGACTTAGCCCAATCGGCTACCGTCTTTATTGCTTTCTTTGCCTTTTTTAATGATCCGGCTAATTCGAGGAGCTGTTTGGCCGGCTTCGTGTGTCGGGAATATATTATTTTTCTCTTTTTGGCACTTTTTTTAATCTCCTCCAAGCTTAATCCCTTGGTTTGGAAATAATAATTAACCAACTTTTGAATATCACTTTCAATTTTTTGCTCCAATCTTACCTTTTCGGAAGAAGGACATTCTATCTTTTTTTCTTCTAAAAATTTGAAAAAGAAACGGAGCGAACGAAGATAGTTTTTTTGTGTCTGTTTGCTTGCTTTTTTTTCTTCTTTCAAAAACTTTTTATATTTTTCAATATCTTTTTCCGAAAGATTGTGAGGTAGTATATTTTCTTTTTCTTGAGCGATGAGCCATTTTTTAAACTGATCCAAGTGTCTTTCTCTACACTTAAAAGTTGACTCCGCCAAACCTTCATTATTTATTTTCTTTAAGAAATTAGGTATGTATTTAATTGTTTCTTTACATTCTTTCATGTTTTTCTGTTTCAAACTTATAAATTTTGTAATTCTCATAAGGTTTTATCCCTCCTTTTTTTAATGCAGCTTTAATTTGTTTTTTGGGTCTTTCCAGGCCGGGCAATCCGGGTAAAAGCAATGCTTTTTTATTTTCAGATTCCACTATTATCCCTTCTTTTTTAGGATTAATTTTTTTTATCTCTTCGGGAATTTTCTTGGAATTTGACTCGACTACGAGTTTCGGGTTTTTTAAGATATTAATTTCATACTCAAGATCCGGTAATTCCTCCGGTTTTATTTTCGGTAATCTGGGATCTTTGCAGGCAGCTATAGCACTGGATATCACCTCCTCGGCAATCGAGTTTTTTGTAGGCTTGATTGTGCCCACACAACCTCTTAATTTCTCGTTATTTTTCAGTGTGACGAAGACTCCCGCTTTCTCGGTTTTAAAACGTTCGTCCAGGTTTTGTGGAGGGGTAATTTCTTTCTTGTCTTTAATAAATTTTTCTACCGCTTTTTGGGCCAGGTTAATTATTGACATATTCTTTAATTCTTTTGGCTTCTGATTTTACTAATGGACTGTTGTACTCACCACTGTGGTCGGTTTCTTTGTTGTATCGGGCAGCCTTTTGATCCAAATGCAAATTAAGCTGCTTTTTTTCCGGCAGGTAATAGGTATGGAACCTGGGAAACTTTCCGCCTTTCAGTGGTTTTGAAAAAGAGGGCTGATTTTTCCCGGAATTTTTATCGGGGTGATATCCCAACTTTCTCATTAAATTATATATTTTTCCGTTAAATTCACCAAGATCAATCTTCATTCTCTTTTAAGTTATAGTTAACAACTGCATATCCGACCCCGAACGGCCCTTCGTAGGAAAGTTCTTCCGGTTCATGGGAAATGTTATCGACGAGCCCTAAAATTACCAATATGGACCTGTAGCCGCATTGTCCGGCCTCTTCAATGAGCTCTTTATCCATTTGTAATATTTTTTTCGCCTGTTTTTTTTGAATCAAGTTTAATATCTTTTCGTCAAACTCTCTCCCTTTTTCAGAAAAACCTGCGGGAGCGCCGGGTTTTAATTTATGCGACAGGTCACCGGAAGCAATCACGGCCACATTCTTATTTTCTTTTTTTAAAAGTTGAAATAATTTTTTACCGAATTCAAAGTGTTTTTCTCTGTCTTGAAAAGAGTAATTTATGGGAATAATTTTAATTTTAGGATTTCTTTTTTTAAAATAATACAAAGGAACCGCAACTCCGTGATTTAAGGCTTGACTTTCTTTTTTGGCAACCGATTTTAGATTTGAAATTTTTGCAGACAACTCGGTATCTCCGGCGAAGTCGAGCGAGACACCCGGGAGAGACGCCTTATATTTATCGGAATAATTAATTAAAAACTTGTCTTGCATTATTTTTCCATGGGGAGTTATGACGATTACCGTTTTTACTTTTTTCTCGTCAAATTTTTCAGCCAAATCATGCATGGCTTCGATTGTTTTCGAAACCTCGGAAAGATCCTCCTTACTCCCAACTCCGGGTATTATAATCGGAGGATGCGGACAAATTGCTGCGAAAGATAATGGCATTTTATTTTAGAATTAAACTAATTTCCTCTTTACAATCGGGGCAAACTCCCTTTTCGTCTTTTCTTTCAATTGAGAACCTCTCTCTCTCAATCAATAATCTTTCACAATTGGGACAGTAGGTATTTCGCTTATCGGTCATTGCGTTTCCGATATAGACGTATTTTAGTCCTGCATTTTTTCCAATCTCATATGCCTTCTTTAGTGTTTCAATAGGGGTATCGGGAACATCTTTCATGTCCCAAGAATAATTACCCGAAAAAGCCGATACGTGCCAGGGAATTTTTGGACTCAAATCGACTATGAACTCGGCAATTTGACTCAACTGTTTATCATCGTCATTGAAGCCGGGGATAAGGAGTGTGGTAATTTCCAACCAGGTATCACTTTCAGCTATTTTTTTTATGGATTTTAACACCGGTTTCAGTTTTCCGTTGCAAATTTTCTGATAAAAATCATCGGAAAAGCTTTTCAAATCTACATTTATTGCGTCTAAATAGGGGAGTACTGCTTTTAAAGACGGATCGGAAAAGTATCCGTTGGAAACCCAAATATTTTTTAAATTTTTCTCTTTAGCTAACTTCATTGTTTCCAAGGCGTATTCTAAAAAAATTATCGGCTCTCCATAAGTATAAGAAATAGAGGGTGTTTTTTCTTGAGCCTCCTCTACAATTTTTTGAGGACTTATGTCTCGCTTGAAGTTTTTATCGATTCCTCCTTGAGAAAGTTGCCAATTTTGACAATTTTTACAGACAAACGAACATCCGGGAGCGGCTACCGAAAGCGTTTTTGTCCCGGGGAGAAAGTGATAGAGGGGCTTCTTTTCTATCGGATCCGTGTTAATGGTTGCCAATTTACCATAGTTCAATACGAAAATTTCTCCTTCTTCGTTTTTCCTCATTCTGCATATGCCTTTCATGCCGCTTTCAAGCAAACACATGTGGGCACAATTTAAGCACTGTGCCCTTTTTTCGGTTAATGATTTTTGAAGCAACCCTTTTTTCATTAAGTTTATTTTACCATATCTTAGAAAAATTTAAATTAATATTTAAGAAATATGACTCTATTACTTCGATTTGTTTTAAAAAATAGGTGAGAGGCGGTAATTTAACGGCGAAAGTCTCTTGATTAGTTTTTATTTTTATTTCATAATTACACAATATGAAAAGACTTTTTATCGCTATAAATTTACCGCTGGAAATTAAACGAGAAATAGCACAAATCAAAGAGGAGTTGGAGGGGGATTTTGAAAAGGGGGTAAAATGGGTGAAGAATGAAAACCTCCATATAACGGTTTGTTTTTTAGGGGATGTAAAGGAGGGTAATCTGAATGAATTAAAAAATGATTTAAGCCAATTGAAGGTGGGTGTAATGAAGATTGATCTGAATAGGATTAGATACGTTCCCGATAGAAGGAAGGCTAAATTGATTTGGATTGAGGGAGTAGGGGAAGGGGTTAAAAAATTAAAAAACAAGATTGACAACATACTTATTAACTCCAAGGTCTTGAACTATCAGCCGGATGAGAGAGATTTTATTTTACATGTTACTTTGGGAAGGACAAAGTCGTTCGAATATAGAAGCATTCCCCTTGAAGAAATACCGCTTCTTGAAGATGAGCCTCACTTTTCTTTTACAGCTGCTTCTTTCGAGTTGATGGAAAGCAAGCTCAAAAAAGGAGGCCCGGAATATAAAATTATAAATAGTTACGAATAAATTATGCATATTCACTTTGTTGGAATAGGGGGGATAGGTATTTCCGCTTTAGCTAAGCATTTTCTTGTGTCGGGTGAAAAAGTAACCGGCTCCGATTTGGCAGAAAATGAAATAATTGACGAGTTAAAAGAAAGGGGAGCTGAAATAACCAAGGAGCACTTTAAAGAAAACATTTCAAAAGAAGTGGACTTAGTCGTTTATTCTCCGGCTGTTCCGAAGAACAATATTGAATTGAAAAGAGCTCGAAAACTGGACTTAAGTATTAAAAGCTATCCCCGGGCGTTGGGTGATTTAACCGATAATTTTTTCACCATCGCGGTCTCCGGTACTCATGGGAAAAGTACCACTACAGCAATGGCGGCTTTGGTTTTAATCGAGGGTGGTCTGGATCCTACAGTTATAGTCGGAACGAAGCTTAAAGAGTTCGGAAATTCCAACTACAGGCGAGGTGAATCGAATTATTTACTGATTGAAGCTGATGAATGGTCCGGATCTTTGCTTAATTATCGTCCGGATATAATTATTTTGACGAATTTGGAATTGGAGCATGTAGATTACTATAAGGATTTTAATCAGCTTATAAAGACATTTAATCGTTATTTGAACAATTTAAAGGGGTCGGGACCGGTGATTATCAATGGAGAGTGTCCGAACTTGAATAAATTGGAATTAGACGAAAATGTCGTGAAATTTTCAAAAAGTGAAAGACACGCTGAAAATCTAAAAAATAATATCTCGGTACCGGGAAAACACAATTTGGAAAATGCTTTGGCGGCCTACAAGCTGGGAAAAGTTTTAAATATTCAAGAAAAGCAGATCATTGAAGCTCTCTCTTCTTATAAGGGAGCTTGGCGAAGATTTGAAGAAAAAGAGGTAACCGTTTCGGGAAGAAGTCACAAGCTGGTTTTGGATTACGCGCACCATCCGACAGAGCTGGAAGTGACCTTGGAAACTGCAAGAGGAAAATTTTCCGATCAAAAGATCACGGCGATTTTTCAACCACACCAACATCAAAGAAGCTTACATCTCTCCGATCAATTTATTGAAGTTTTTAAAAAGTCAACCGTTGATCGTCTTTGGGTAACCGACATCTATAGTGTTCCGGGCAGGGAGAGAGAAGAGATAAAAAAGAAAATTAGTTCTAAAAAACTTGTAAAAGCGGCTGACACTCCCGGGGTTTCATATATCGAAGGTGATATTAAAGAAATTGGGGAAAAAATCATCAACAATTTGCAAAAGGGAGAAGTAATAGTTATAATTGGTGCAGGAGACATCTATAAGCTGGAAAACAGCTTAAAAGGTCCAAGTATATAAATCAATTTCAAAAATATGGAGTGGATAATAATATTGATAATCATTTTGGCCGTAATAATCTGGTATGTTACCAGAAGTGGTGTAGAAGAAATTGAATCCGCTGAAGAAACTGATAGCTTTGAAGAGAATTTTGAAGAATTAAGAAAAGAAGGAGAGGAGGAAGAAGAAGAAAGTGAAGAAGGGGAAGAATTGAAAAAAGAAGAAGGTGACAGTGAAGAAATTGAGGAAGAGCCTTCAGTTGAGCCGGAAGAAGAAGAGGAAGAAAAGAAAGAAGAAAAATAGTTTTTAAAAAGCCGCCTCTTTTTGAGGTGGCTTTTTATTATTTAAAAGAATAATTTTAACAACCACTTAAAGGAGAGACTATTATTAATTTTTATAAATTCAATTAATAATTTGAATATCTAAAGCATTATGTTATTCTTAGTCACAGTGAAAAAATAAATTAGAAATATATATGCAAATAACAGTAAAGGACAAAAAAGGATCGAAGAAAGAGCTTACGGTTGAAGTTTCAACGGAAGAAATGGAAAAGTATTTGGATCAAGCGGCGGAACATCTTTCTCAAGAAATGGAGATAAAGGGCTTTAGAAAAGGGAAAGCTCCCAGAGAGGTAGTAGAGAATTCTTTCGGAAAGGAGAAATTTTGGCAAGAATCATCTCGCATTGCAGTTGAGGACACCTATCAAAAGGCCTTGAAGGAAAAGGATCTATTCGCAGTTTCTCAACCGGAAGTTGAATTTGTAAAGTCGGCACCGGGAAACGAGCTTGTCTATAAAGCTGAATTTTATGTCATGCCCGATTTTGAGCTCCCCGACTATGAAGAGCTGTCTTCGGAAGTTTTAAGTGATGAAAAGCAAGAGGTAAGCGTCTCCGAACAAGAGCTGGATGAAACCTTGGAAAGAATTCAAAACTCAAGAGCTACCACTAAAGCAGTTGACAGAGAAGCTAAAAAAAATGACGAGGTCACGATTGATTTTACCGGAGAAGTCGATGGAGAAAAGAAAATTGGGGAGGAGGATTTTAAGTTTTCCTTGGGTAGCGGTCAATTTTCAACGTTGGAAGGTTTTGAAGATGAGATTTTGGGAATGAAAGCCGGAGAAAACAAAGATTTCAAAGTTTCAATTCCCGAGGAGAGCCCCAATGCTGATTTAGCCGGAAAGGAAATTGATTTTAATTTGGAATTGAAGTCGGTTATGGAAAAAGAACTTCCGGAACTGACTGATGAATTTGCAAGCTCTTTACATAAAGATGTTTCTGACCTGGATGAACTCAAAGAAAAAATAAGAGAGGGGATAAAGTCGGAAAAAGAAACTGAAGAAGACGAAGAGGTAAAAATGAAAATAGTTCAAAAATTGATTGAAAATACCGAGATTGACCTCCCCGAAGTATTAGTGGAAAGAGAATTGGGAAATATGAAGACTCAGATGGAGCGCCAGCTACAACAAAGAGAGGTCACCTTCGAAGAATATCTGGATCAAATTGATAAAAGTGAAGAAGAATTAAAAGAGGAATGGAGGTCGAAAGCGGAAGACAATGTCGCCGCAGCGATTATACTGCATAAAGTTGCCGAAAAAGAGGATATTGAAGTGGAGCAAGAAGAAATTGAAAAAGAGGTGGAAACGCATCTAAAGATGCAAGGCAGACAGAAGGAACAAGTTGAAGAGAAGGACTTAAATAGGCTCCGCTCGTATATTCACGACATGAAAAAAAATCAAAAAATCTTTGACTTTTTAATGGATCGAGAATAGATACCTCAGCTTTATTTTTCTACAAAGACAAGAAAAGAGCTCTCCAAGTGACAATAACTGCAAATTAAAGGAAAGAAGCGCTTTTTGCAGGCGCTTTATTTTTTTGTAATTTATACTTGAATTTAGTATAATTAATTTAAGTAAATTTAAAACAAATAAACATGTCTAAAATTCTTATCGTAGAAGATGAAGAGACTCTTGCTCAAATGTATAAAGAAATTTTTGAGAAAGAGGGCTTTTCAGTTTCATCGGCCGCGGATGTCGAAGAAGCTTTAGAAAAAGCTCAGGAAATAAATCCCGATCTGATTTTGCTTGACATTCTTTTACCCGGAGAAACGGGAATATCTTTTCTTTTAAAGTTGAGGAGATTGGATGGCAAGATTTCCGAAACTCCGGTGGTGGCTTTTTCTAATTATGATGATAAAGAATCAAAAGAAGAAGCACTCCGGTTGGGAGCTAAAGAATACTTAATAAAAACTGATAATACGCCACAAGAAGTATTGGAAAAGGTAAAACCTTATTTGGAATAAATTATGTCAAGAACTTTAAACACAGAGGCTGTAAAAAAGGCGGGTGAAAAAGTAAATCTTTTCGGCTGGGTAAATTCGGTGAGGGCACATGGAAAAATACTGTTCTTTGATTTGAGAGACTACACGGGCTTGATTCAAATCGTAGCGGACCCCGAAGAGCTGGAAATTGCCGGAGATTTAAAAAATCAATGGGTTGTAGAAGTCGTCGGGAAGGTTAAGGAAAGACCAAAAAATATGATTAATGAGAAGATAAAAACCGGAACGGTTGAAGTGAAGGCGGAAAAAATTAATGTTCTCTCAAAGTCGGAAACACCCCCTTTTGAGCTGGACGATGACGGAATGTCCGTATCTGAAAACATAAGAATGAAGCACAGGTATTTGGATATCAGAAGAGGCAGGATTCAAAACAACCTACGTAAAAGAAACAAAGTTGCCCAAGCCTTCCGTGATTTTTTAGTTGATAAAGAGTTTGTTGAGGTGGAGACTCCCGTTTTATCGAAATCAACTCCCGAAGGGGCTCGTGATTTTTTAGTTCCATCCAGAAAACAACCCGGATCATTTTATGCCCTTCCTCAAAGCCCACAGCAATACAAGCAATTGCTTATGGTCGGGGGGATTGAGAAGTACTTTCAATTTGCTCGTTGTTTTAGAGATGAAGATGTGAGGGCGGATAGACAGGCTGAATTTACTCAATTGGACATGGAAATGTCTTTTATTGATCGAGATCAAATTCTTGAGCTGGTGGAAAAAATGTTTATTGAAGTGGTTGAAAAAGTGTTTCCCGAAAGAAAAATTAAAGCGAAAAGCTTCCCCCGGATTTCATATGAAGAAGCTATTGAAAAATATGATTCCGACAGGCCGGATCTTAGAGATAAAAAAGAGGAATTAGCTTTTGCGTTTATTGTTGATTTTCCAATGTTTGAAAAGTATGAGGGCGGTTGGAGATCTGAGCATCACCCTTTCACCAAACCGATGGAAGAAAACGTAGAAAAAATTAAAAAGGAACCGAGCAAAATATCAGCCTATCAATATGATTTAGTTTTAAATGGTGAGGAGATAGGAGGGGGAAGTATAAGGTCGCATAACCCTGAGCTGTTGGAAGCGGTTTTTGAAGTTTTGGGACACACCAAACAGGAAACCCGGGATAAGTTCGGTCATTTATTGAATGCCTTCAGATACGGTGTGCCACCGCATGGTGGGATGGCTTTCGGTTTTGAAAGATTTTTAATGGTAATGCTGGAAGAGGAAAACATCAGAGAAGTTATGGCTTTCCCTAAAACCGGTGACGGTCGTGATTTGATGATGCAGGCGCCCTCCGAAGACATTACGAAAAAACAATTAAAAGAATTGCATATTAAACTTGATAGAAATGACAAAAAGTAAGAAAAAAAAGATATTGTTTTTTATTGCTGTTTTTATGTTTGTTTCCGGTTCTATTGTTATTTTCGGAAATGAAAGCAGCGATGAAAAAAATAAAAAAGACAATGAGCCACAAATTATAGAGCGTGAAGCGGAAAAAAACGATTCGTTGGTAAAAAGAGTGGAGGGGTTGTCTGCCCCCGAATTACAAGTTGAAGCGGCTTATTCTGTTTATTATGAAGAAGGAGAGGAAGAGATTCTTTTTAGTCAAAACAGGCATGAAAAATTACCGATTGCCAGTATTACAAAATTGATGACTGCACTGATAATTTATGAAAATTATAATTTAAATGAACCGATAAGAATTTCCGAATCTCATTATCTAACGGATAGCCATTTGAGTGATTTGAGGATCTTTTCAGATACCACTTATGGTGATCTTTTGTACCCCTTGCTTTTGGAGTCCAATAACAGCAGCGCTTATGCGGCTGCTATTGCACCTCGGGATATTGAATTTGATGAGTTTATTTTTAAGATGAATCAAAGGGCTGATGAACTGGGAATGAAGAGAACATTTTTCCATAATCCGAGCGGGCTCGATAATTTCAGGGGGGTTAATCATTCAACTGCAAGGGATTTAAGTCTTTTAATTGAAAAGCTTCTGGACTATCCATTATTTTGGGATATCCTACAAAAAGAAAGTTATGAAATTCGCTCTCGAAGCTCAGACCTTTATTACTTAGTTGAAACTACCAACAAATTTTTGGATGGAACTTATTTTTTGATAAATCACCGACCTGAGTGGCATGAAAATATTATAGGAGGGAAAACGGGTTTTACCTATCAAGCGATGGGGTGTTTAGTGGTGGTTTTAGAAACGGAGAAGGGCTATTTGATCAATGTAATTTTAGGAGCGGACGGTAGAATTGAACGATTTGAAGAAATGGAGAAGCTTATAAATTGGGTTTATAAATCATATAATTTATAAAAAATGGATTCGGCTGTAATAAATGTTTTGAAAGTTTTTTCACTCGGTACGATTTCGTTCTTGGTTACTTTTCTTTTTGTACCCGGACTCACTCATTATATGTATAAGCACAAGCTCTGGAAGAACAAGGTCCGAAAGAAGGCGATAGACGGGGAAGACTTAAAAATTTTCACAAAATTTCATTCTGAAAATGAGACGAATATTCCCAGGCTGGGAGGGTTGTTAGTCTGGATCCCCCCCTTATTTCTGGCATTTTTATTTTTGTTTTTAACTTATTTTTCGGATAATTTTTGGGTTCAAAAACTTAACTTTCTAAGCAGAGACCAAACTTGGCTTCCTCTTTTTACACTCGTAGCAGCATCTTTAATCGGACTCGTTGATGATGTTCTACAAATCATAGAAAAACCGAAAAACAGACCTTTAAAATTTCTTTTTCGAAAGATGAAAAGGTACATCGGAGGAGGACTCAGTTTGAAGTATAGAATTTTCTTGGTTACGTTGATCGGTGCTATCGGAAGCTGGTGGTTTTATGTTAGATTGGGAAGAGACAGTATATTCATACCGGTATACGGTGATTTTTATTTAGGTTTGTTCTTTATTCCCTTTTTCATTCTCGTAATGCTCGCTACTTACAGCGGCAGTGTTATCGATGGACTCGATGGTTTGTCCGGAGGTACTTTCGGGGCAATATTTGCGGCCTTCGCTTTTATTGCTTTAGAGACCGGAATGATAAACCTGGCCGGTTTTTGTCTTGTTTTGGTGGGTAGTATTTTAGCTTTTTTGTGGTTCAATATACCTCCGGCTAAGTTTTATATGGGAGAAACGGGAATTTTAGGACTTACCACCACTTTGACCGTAATCGCTTTTTTAACCGAGTCGGTTTTGGTCTTGCCGATAATTGCAATACTTTTGGTTGTAGAATCGGGTTCGGT
>PWHM01000009.1 GCA_003554915.1 Candidatus Nealsoniibacteriota bacterium | reverse complement strand
TTGTTCGGCTCAGAGCGCGGCGAGTTGGCATCTTCGCAAGATGAAAACTCATGGGAAAGCCGGGTTGATGAGCGCAGGCAGTCGTTCTGTGGGCCTAACCTGCTTGAGCCGTTCATTGCCAAGATGATCGAGACAGGCAACCTGATCGAGGCGCAAGGCGATTGGTGGGTGGAATGGCCGCAAGCCAGCGCTGCCAGCCCTGAGAAAGAGGCGACCATTGCGGGGCTTCGCGCGCAGGCCGTGGCGACATACAGCAACAGCGCGGCTGACACCGTGGTTGCGCCGCAGGAGTTCCGACAGTGGCTTGGCCTTGCGCCGGATAGTGACTTTGACCTGATGGCGTTGCCGGATGATGCGGATGATTTTAACATGGGGGCGGATGACGAATGAGCCTTGGCGCGCAACTTAGGGCGGCGGCGTATTCTGCGCAGGCGGTCACGGCCTGCACTTGCGGGCATCATCACGCGCGCCTGACCACCAATGCCAGACGCCAAGACCCTACGCGCACAACCACGATCCGCAACAGGTTCGAGGCTGACTTTAACCGCCGTTTCGCGCGCATGGCGAAGGCTATCCGAAACGAGGTCGTAAGGCGTGACGGGTTCGGTCTGAAGGCCAATCGCGGCGGGTTCGACTTCCCAAGCGATCAAGCCAAAGTCAGCGCGTTCATGGCGTGGCTGGAACAGTTGCAGGGAGTGGAGATATTCGGCGGGGTGCAGTCATTGCCGCGCGAGGTTGCGGCGCAACGCATCTGGGCAAACACCTATATCCAGACAGGCTATCGGCGCGGGCTTATCAATGCCGCCACACAGCTACGTCAGGCGGGCGCGCGAGTATCGCCGGGATACATTGACAGCGCGTTTCTGCGCCCCGTTCATGCCGAGCGCGTGGGCATCATCTACAGCCGCGCCTATGACAGCTTGCAGGGCATCACGCGCGAAATGGATAGCCAGATTGCCGACACGCTGGCGCGGGGCTTGGCCGATGGTCGGGGCAGTATGGACATTGCCCGCGATCTGGTTGGCAGGGTTGAGAAGATCGGGCGCACGCGGGCGCGGCTACTGGCGCGGACTGAGGTTGTCGCGGCAACTACTGAGGCGCAGCTTAACGCATTTGAAGATGCGGGATTGCAGGGGGTTGACCTTGAAGCGGAATGGTTGACTGCGGGTGACGATCAGGTGTGCCAAGAGTGCCAAGACGCTGCGGCAAGCGGTCCGTATACGACAGAACAGGCGCACGGCATGATCCCCCTTCATCCGAATTGCCGTTGCGGGTGGATCCCGCGCATTGCGAACGGGCGGGATATTGTTCTTGAATAGTATTTTTCTGTTGACACTAAATTTCTGCGCGTCTAGTGTTGTCGAGCGAGGCAGGGTGACAGCCCTAGCACTCGCTCTAACCATAACCCGGATGCGACGGGTCAGGCTTGCAGCATTGTAGCGCAAGCAATCGTCGCACCACAAGTCAAGGATGCGACAATGGCTGTTAAAAAAGCAGAAGCCGGAACACTTCATATCGACGCGCTCAAGCAGGGGCGCGTTACCTTGAAGCTGATCGGCACCACGCCCTTCTATTTCAACGCGATGAGCGCCAAGGCAAAGCGCACCCTTCTGATTGGCGGCGGCAAGAAAACCGCTGCGGAAAAGAAGGAGTTGAAGCACGATCCAGAAGTCGAGTTCTACGACAGCGTGTATCGCTTGCCTGATGGCCCTACGCTTTTGGGCTTCCCTGCGCCGGGGGTGAAGGGGGCAATGGCAACGGCGGCACTGGAAACGCCGGGCGTTACCAAGTCCAGCGTCCAGCGCCTGATTTTCCTTCCCGAGCAGAAAATCAAGATGTGGGGCAAGCCCTATCTCAAGATGGATATTGTCCGTTCTGCGGATATGGCTAAAACGCCGGACGTTCGGACGCGGGCTTTCCTGCCGCGCTGGTGTGCTGAGGTCGAGATTGCCTTTGTGCAACCGACGCTTTCGGTTCACTCGATTGTTTCCCTGCTTTCCAACGCTGGCGTCATTGTGGGAATTGGCGACTTTAGGCAGGAAAAGGGTCGGGGCAGCTATGGAACGTTTGCGGTGGTTGGTGACGATCTGGGAGACTGGCAGTCCTATTGGGATGAAGTCACGCAAGAAGGGCGAGACGTGCAGCAATACGCGCTGGAAAACCCCGAATGTGCGGATGATGACACGGCGGAATTGATGGCGCTTCTTGAAGAGGAGCGCCAGCGCCGTGCGGCGTAATGAAATTGGCGGGGGCGGCTTTTGTCGCCCTTTGCGGTCACGGTAAGGCGGTCGTGTTGAGGTCCGTTGCGGCGGGGTAACGTCAGGTAAGGCGGTCGTGGTCTGTTGTGGCGCGGGGGCGTCTGGTCAGGTGAGGCGGTCAAGGCGGGGCAAGGGTTGGCCCGATCGGGTGTGGCGGTCATGTTCTGGCGCGTTGCTGCGCGGCGGGTTCTGGCCGGGCTAAGACGGTCAAAATCAACAGAAAGGAAAAGCAATGGCTTTTAAAGCAAAAGACAGGCAGCGTATCATTGATGGATACCTTGCCGAAAGCGGGCGCAATATGTTTGTGCCGGGTGAGTTTGTGGATTGGCTGGCAGATCGGCCTGACCATGAAATGTATGATGCGTTTTATGGCATGTCAGATGCAGAGGCCGCGCGGCAACATCGCATAGCGCTTGCCCGCCGCATGGCTTCTGGGCTTCGGATCGTCGCTACCACAAGCGAAAGCACGTCTAACGTGGTGGCCGTCACAACGCGCGAATATCCGGCTTATGTGTCGCCAATGGCGGGCCGCAGGTCTGGCGGCGGGTATGAGCCTGTTGACGCGCAGGATGAGGCGCAGCTTGCCGAAATCCGCAGGCAGGGCGCAGGCGCATTGCGCGGCTGGCTTTCACGCTATCGCGGCGCGTTTGAACATGCTGGCGTTGACTTGTCGGCAATTGAAGAAATCGCGGCATCTGAGGATGCAAGCGTGGCGCAGTCCGCATAAGCGGTCGCGCTGGTCAAGGCTGGCGGTCTGGGTAAGGCGGGGAGTGGTCCGGCGTGGCACTGTTTGGCGGTCGTGGTTTGTTTGGGTGAGGCGAGGCTAGTTACGGCCCGGCGCGTCGGTCGGGGCAAGGCCCGTTGAGACATGGGCGGGTGGTTTGCGGCTAGGCGGGGCTTGAAATTGAAACAGTGATTAAGCCGCCCCTTCGGGGGCGGTTTTTTCATGCGCGCATAGTCTTTGCAAACTTTGCAAACCATGCTATAAACTTTGCAAAGGGCCGCTGTGAAGCGTCCTGTTCCCTTAGATGGAGCCTACCCAAGGCATGAAGCTACGGGCAAACAGAGATTGCGGATGCGGGTGCGGCGGTCAAATGACCTTCCGCGCCAA
>PWHM01000011.1 GCA_003554915.1 Candidatus Nealsoniibacteriota bacterium | reverse complement strand
GAAATCCTTAAAAATCCACAAGAGATTGTACGGAACGTTATTGTTCCCGAAGATAATGATTATAGACTTGTAATTGAGGTTCGTGGTGAAACGTGGGACATTGGTAATGTTTCGTTTAAGTCATCACAAGAAACTTCATTTTCACCAGATGATATACAATTTGTTGTTCCAATTGAACGTGACTTGGAAGTTGAAACATTTGACTTCAAATTTGAGTTTTTTGACATCAATAACAATTACATTCCTGTTGATGTATTTACAACACAAACATTTCGTGCAGGTAACGTTCAAGCATTAAACAAGTCAATTAATGTTGAACTATCGGCCGTTGGATTTACGTTCGACAGTGCGGCTAATCCCACACCAGACGATCAAGTTATTGAAATTAGGTTAAGAAAGAATCGTATAATCGGTGATTTACTAATTGACCGAGTTGCATTTGATCTCACAGGTTCAATCGACGAGAGTGATTATTTAGCGAGTGGTGGAGTTATTTATCCTGGAGAATTGAATCTTATATCGAGTGATAATATTGAAGATGTATATGAGATTACACTTCCATCATTCACAGGATCAATTGATGAGGATATTAGAGTAAAGAGAATACGATATTTTGTCGAAGAAGATCCTGACGAAACTTTATTCCCAGAAACTGCAACATTCTCTATTTTAAGAATCCAAGACGGTTTAGCCGGTTCACCTGGAACAGTTGTAAGTGTCGATCCACCAAGTCAGACCATTGTATATGATCAATCTGCCGATACGTTTGAGCCGCCGAATCCATTTGAGATACGAGTATATGAAACTGGAACTCAATATTCATACACAACGTCAGTCTTACCATCAAATGAAGAATTCACTATAAATGCATTATCGAATGCAACAATAGATGGTTCGGGTACTATAACTCCAGATCCAATAGCAGATCCGTCGGGATCTCTCGTGACATTCACTGTCAATTATAGAAATTCTAATGGAGAACTTGGAACTTCTATAACTCAACAACATAGGGTTTCCGTTGTGTCGGATGGCACATCGGGTCCAGGAATTGTATTTCGTGGAGACTATGATAGTGATAGTTTGTATTTGTTTGATACGTCCGCAACTGGTAGGAGAGACGCGGTTTATTTAAATGGTGAGTATTTTGCAACCTTACAAGAACACGATCCAATGTCTCCTGAAGCACCATCTCCAGGAACCGACAATGCTACATGGCAATTTTTGGGAACCGATGATTTCTTTGTCGCGGCTAAAATCGCTATTTTTGAGGAATCGTTCGTCCAGAATACGATAAATGTAGGGACAAATTCAGTCGGTGATGAGTCTAATATTACAATATCTGGTGGTTCAAATAATCCATATATTTCAATCGGACAAACTACACAAGGATTTGGTAACGATGGAATATGGATTGGATCATATGATGATAATGGAACACCTACACCAAGATTATCATTGGCATCCGAAACGGGTTCGTTAAGTTGGGCTCAAGAACAATTATTCGTCGAAGGTACGGTTAACGCGTTAGATGGTATATTAGGTAATCTTGAAATTACAGGAACATTAACCATAACTGACGATGTAAATGACACCGTAGTCGAAATTAGTTCAGATACGAATATTAGTGGATCACTTGGAGATCCAACCGTTGACCAAGATACACCAACAGTATCACTTTCAACGTCGTTACAATTCGAACAAGGTGGTGATACGATTGGTAGTTTCACTTCTGGTTCATTTTTGTACTTTCCAGATTATAGTTTATTTAATCAAAAACGGAAAGCGATTGTAGAGATAAACTTTACAAATTTAACCACATCAGGCTCACCAAATGAAAGATTATTCGCAAGAATTCAAGCGGAAGAGGGTGGAAGTTGGGTTTCGAAAGCAGTTTGGTCGGATATAGTTCCAGTTAATGGATCTGCATCAGAAAAATTCATTGTTGATATATTAAATGCGACTGATATTAGGGTATTTGCACAACTTTCACAGACGGATGAAGGTAGTGCTGATGTGGATGTATTTGCAAATGGAAAACAATATAAACCACAAACATTCATTAATCCAGATGGAATTTTTCAACATGTAGATCCTGACACATTTATCACATTAGGTGGTGTTGGTGGTTCTGGATTAGTTGCATCTTGGGGTAGTATTATAGGTCAACCGTTCGACGGTATCACTGACAACTTGGAAGTTGTGTCAAATAATTTAAGAGTGGTTAGTAGTCCATACTTTTCAGGTTCTGTCGAAGCTGAAGGAAATGTTACCGCATATTCAATTGGAAGTGGGACATCGGTAGATTCACAATCGTTTACGGCAGACAATATGTCGGTCGATCAAATTACATTCCGACCAAATGATCAATCCACATTAGTTTTTGTATCGGGTTCATCACCTGGAGAGTATTACATCAATCCAACTCTTATATCAGGATCAGTTGGTGACCCAGTTGGAACCGTTGAGTGGGGTGATATAACCGGAAATATTAACAATCAGGGTGACTTACAAATTGCGTTGAGTCAGAAACTTGATGGAAGTGTTTATACAACCGACAGTGGGTCGTTTGATACAAGAATTGACAACAATGAAAGTGATATAGATACCGTAAGTGGGTCATTATTCACACATGAAAATGATCAAACGAATCCACATAATGTAACGAAAGAACAATTAGGACTTGGTGAAACTGATAATGTAACATTTAATCAAGGAACCTTTAATGATAAAGTTGAAGTTCAGTCTGAATTAACGGCGTCACAATTTATCATGACCGAACCAACAGGTATCATCAACTTCGGTGAAACTGGAGCTGGAGTTCAAGGTGCAGGTGGTTTATCAGGATGGGTCGTGGACAGAGGTTCTGAACCTAACGAATTCTTCGGGTGGTCAGAGAGTTCAGGATTTAAGGTCGGTCAATTGGACAACTTACAAAATGTTGCAACAAGGGAACAAACACCAACAAACAGTGGTATTCCATTTTGGGACAACATTGATGAAATGTTTAAGACTGGACTTGCAACACTTGACACAACTGGTGACATCGTTCTTAATAGTGGTTCATTTAGTGGTAGTGTGGATGTTGAAGGAAACGTTACCGCATATTCATTGGGAAGTGGAACATCTGTAACTGCTCAGTCATTTACCGCTGACAATATGACAGTCGAACAATTAACGAAATCAGCAGGTGTTGGTTCTACATCAGGATCGTTATTTGACACTGACGGACTTATTGATGCGACTTATTGGATTAAAAATATAGATGGAACTGGTGGTGGAAATCCATTAGTTGATTTACAATTTAATACAGGAAACGGTAACTTATCCGCTTTATTGGATGACTCCACTGTAATCACAGAGAATTTAGATGGAAGATATTTAACATCTAATGATTTTTCAACTGTAAGTGGTTCGTTTGACACTCGTAT
>PWHM01000103.1 GCA_003554915.1 Candidatus Nealsoniibacteriota bacterium | reverse complement strand
TTTATAATAAAAAGGAAATGCCCGACAATACAATTGAGGAAATAAAATCACGGCTCGATATAGTCGATATAGTAAAAGAATACGTCGAGCTTAACAAAGTGGGCTCCAATATGAGAGCCCTCTGTCCTTTTCACGCTGAAAAGACCCCTTCTTTTTTTGTTTCACCTTCCAGACAGACTTGGAGGTGCTTCGGAGGTTGCTCGGAAGGAGGAGATATGTTTGATTTTATTATGAAGATAGAGGGAGTCGAGTTTCCGGAGGCCTTGCGAATCTTGGCCAAGAAAGCCGGTGTGAAAGTTGAAAAGAGAGACCCTAAAAAAGCCTCCGAAAGGCAAAAGCTATACGAAATATGTGAGCTGGCAGCCAAATTTTTCCAAAAACAGCTCGATGGCTCCAAAAAAGGAAAAAAGGCCAAAAAGTACTTGATCGATCGCGGAATATCCGAAGAGTCGATTGAAAAGTGGAGACTCGGATACAGCCCGGATTCCTGGCAAGCTCTTTCTAAATTTTTGGTTTCCAAGGGCTATGAGAGAGAAAGGGTTATAAAAGCCGGCTTGGCTATAAAAAAGGAAGAAAAAGACCATTCCTACGACCGATTCAGGGGACGGATAATGTTTCCGATAGCCAAACCCTCGGGAAGAGTGGTCGCTTTCGGAGGAAGAGTTTTCGAAGGTGATGAAAAATCGGCCAAATACTTGAACAGTCCGCAGACTCCTCTTTACGACAAAAGTAAAACCCTTTACGGCATAGACAAAGCCAAGATAGAGATGAGAAGGCGGGACAGATGCATTTTGGCCGAAGGATACACCGATGTCATCATGGCTCATCAGGTGGGTAGTGAAAACGTTATTTCCACCTCCGGAACCGCCCTGACTTCCGGACAACTCAATATTATTTCCCGCTACACTCAAAACCTGTTGACCGCCTTCGATATGGACGAGGCCGGCTCTTCGGCGACCAAGAAAGGAATTGAAGCGGCCAGAAAATTGGATTTCAACGTGGAGGTGATTTCTTTGCCCAAAGGAAAGGATCCGGCCGATATCATTAAAGAAGATCCCGAGGAGTGGAAAAAGGCCCTGGATGATTTCGTAAGCGTAATGGATTTTTATTTTCAAGCGGCCTTTTCCGGAAGAGATGCGGAAAATCCCAAGGACAAAAAAAAGATTGCTAAAGAGCTACTCCCTCTAATTAAAAGAATTCCCAACGAAATAGAGAAATCTCACTGGGCGAAAGAGCTTTCCGATAAGCTCGACGTTGACGAAAAGGCCATCGTCAACCAACTTAAAAAAACCAAACTTAAAAATAATAAGAAGAGAAGCAATAAAAAATCCGGGAAAACCAAGACCAAACCCCGAAAAGAGATGCTGGAAGAAAGAATACTGTCTTTGATAGCTAAAAATCCGGACAAACTTGCTCTTATCGAGGATTACGATATATTTTTAAAAAGCACCAAGGAAATATTAGAAGCCATAGAAAAAGAGGAAGACGGGGAAGTTGATGAAAAAATAAAAGAGAAAATAGATTATTTTTCCTTGAAGCCGGAGAAGGGAATGAAAAATCCGGCGGAAGAAATCAAGAGCTGTATAAAAGAAGTTAAAAGAGAAAAAATCAAAAAAGAGCTTAAAGACGTGCATAAAAAAATAAAGAAGGCGGAAAAAAATAAGACTAAAAAAGAACTTAAGAAGTTAACCGAAAGAGCTTACAAATTATCTAAAAAACTTCAAGAGCACAATCATGACTAAGAAGAAAAAAGAAAACAAAAAAGAAAACAAAAAAGAAGACAAAAAGGAAAACTCGAAAAAAAAGGAGAATAAAAAGGAAAACAAAGAAAAAAAGCTCTCCAAAAAGATGAGAGAATTGATGAGGGTCGGCAGAAACAGAGGAAGGGTTCTTTATCACTCGGATATCTTCGAGTTTTATCCGGCAGCGGAAGAAGATGATAAGAAGCTGGAAAAAATAGTCAACAGACTGGAAAAGAGCAATATAGAGGTTAAAGAAGAAAGAAGTCTTCTTGAACCGGTCGAGGACGGAATGATGAACAAGATAACCCCTTCCAAAATAGATTCCATCCAAACTTACTTGAAAGAAATTTCCAAAGAACCCCTACTCAGTGCCGAAGAAGAGGTCGAGTTGGCCAAGCGGATTGAAAATGATGATATGGAAGCCAAAAAGAGGATGATAAGAGCCAACCTTCGATTAGTCGTCTCGATTGCCAAAAAGTACATCGGTAGATCTCCCAAACTGAGCTTTTTGGATCTTATTCAGGAAGGTAATCTGGGACTTTTTAGAGCGGTTGAAAAATTCGACTGGCGAAGAGGCTATAAGTTTTCAACTTATGCCACTTGGTGGATAAGGCAATCGATAAACAGGGCTTTGGCCGACCAGTCCAGGACGGTTCGAATTCCGGTTCATATGGTAGAAAAGATATCCAAATACACCAAAGTAAGAAAAGATCTTTTTCAATCTTTGGGCAGAGAGCCCAGTGCGGAAGAGGTTGCCGCCGAAATGGGTCTTGAAGTGGACAAGGTGAGACATATTATAAAAATCTATCAGACGGCAACTTCACTGGAAGCGCCGGTCGGTGACGATGATGACAACTCTACCCTGGCCGACTTTATAGAAGACGAAGAAACAGTACCTCCTTCCGTGGACGCCGGAAGACAGCTCTTGAAAGAAAGACTGGACGAAGTCATGGGAGACTTGGATGAAAGAGAAAAAAAGATTTTGTCGATGAGATTCGGGCTTGAAGACGGCGTGACTCATACTTTGGAAGAGGTAGGACAGGTCTTTGACGTAACCAGGGAAAGAATCCGTCAAATTCAAGCTAAAGCATTGGAAAAGATAAGAAAAAAGGACAACGTTAAAAAACTGAAAGGCTATTAAGTCACGAATTTTACCCAATACCTCTTTGTGCAAGGTCTGACCTTGCACAATAGTAAATTGTTAAGGCAAGTTGACTGAGTTGGCTTTTATGGTAAAATGAGAACGCATTGAAATTGAATATTCCGCGGTAGTTCAGCGGTAGAACGCCTCCCTGTAAGTTATTGCAGCTTCTTGGAGAAATCCAAGTTGACAAACTGGGTGAATTCAGGGAAAAACTCTCCGAGTCAATCCTGAGCCAATCCTTGAAAAGTTCAAGGCAGGTGCAGAGACTTATAGCGCCCGGCACCTAAATCTAATGAGATACGGTGATGAGATAGTCCACCCCTTTTGGCGACAAGAGGATAAAGTGTAAGGAGGATGTCACAGGTTCGAATCCTGTCCGCGGAGCAAAGGATAAGAGTGAACAAGAAAGAATAAGAGCAATAATTCCCGAGAAATATTTCTCGGGTTTTTGTTTTAATAAAAGGGGTTGACAACCCCCGTTTCTTCTATGATAGGGTGAAGATAGAAAGGTCGGCATGAAAACCAATTAATTTTAATCTATGCAAAAACTAACAACGTTAGGC
>PWHM01000036.1 GCA_003554915.1 Candidatus Nealsoniibacteriota bacterium | reverse complement strand
GGGCCGGGTTTATGGAGAAGCGGGAGATGCCGTTGATGCCGATATTTTTGACGGCTTTGAAGATCACGTGGAAAGACCTTCCGATATTGGAACCGATGAGGATCGCAAAGACAGGCCGGAGCGCTTCAAAATTCCCGGTGTGAGGGGTTTTCTCGGCCTGAGCGGCACCTATGGCTATTTCAGCCATACCCCGCCCAATGTCGATACGGACTGGTCCGGCATATCCAGCTTGAAAACCAGGCTGTGGCTCGAGTATTCGACATCGATTTTTGACCGGTGGGACTTTCTTGTCAATGGCCACGGCTTTTATGACTGGGCATACAGGATCAACGGCCGGGGAGATTATACGGATGACGTGCTTGATGAATACGAGGCCGAGGCCGAACTCGGTGAAGCTTATCTGCGCGGGGCCGTATTGGATAATGTGGATATTAAAGTCGGTCGGCAGATTTTGGTATGGGGCAAATCGGATCTTATCCGGGTAACCGACGTGCTCAATCCCCTGGACTGGCGGGAGCCGGGTATTACGAGTATCGGTGATTTGCGGCTGCCGGTCGGGATGGCGCGGGTGGATTGTTACTGGCAGAACTGGAATGTGACCGGCGCATACATACCCGAAATCCGATTTACGAAAAGACCGGTATTCGGCCATGATTTTTACACCTCCCCGCAACCCCTGCCGCCTGAAGACAAGCCGTCATCGGGCACGCGCAATGCGGAATATGGGTTTGCCCTTGAAGGCGCGATCAACCGTTGGGAAGTGGCGTTTTACTGGGCGGATATATATAGAAATATTTACCGGGATGTGCCCCATATCGAAATCAAGGCAGTGGAAAATGCTCAACCGGTTATGGTTTCAAGGCATAACCGGATAAAGTTTTATGGGTTTGCGGTAACGAAAGTGATCCCGGACTGGAGCTTCAAGTTTGAAGCCGCCTATAATGATGCATTTGAATTTGCCAATTCGGAAGATGAATTCACCCGTACGGATGTGCTTGCCGGCCTTGAATACTACGGATTTAGAAACACCAGCATCCTGCTGGAGGTTGCAAACAGGTATATCAACGACTTTGACGAGATCCTGGAGCAACCCCCGGATTATGTGCAAAAAAACATATTCCAGTGGAATTTTCGAATCGAGCGGATGTATTTAAATGATCGCCTGGGCTTGAGCCTGTTGACATCGACGTATGCCCTTGATGGCAGCGACGGCGCCTTCCAGAGAATAAAGGCGGAATATGAATTCAAAGACAACATTATCCTGGCCGGCGGGGTCGCATTTTATCAATCCGGAGAGTTGATATGGTTTGACGGGATCGGCAAAAACGATCGGGCATTTATGGATGTTCGTTACTGGTTTTGAGGGGGATCCTTTCATATCCGCCAAAAATGCAGCGCCGGAATCGTAAAAGGCGACTTTTGGTTGTGCATTGTAGGCGGCATGCGGAAACTTCGGCTTCATTTAAAAAAGGGGGATGAGGTGAAGGCATTAAAGATTTTTATTGAAAAATTATTAAATCGCCTGGTGGCAGTATTCTACCTGTATCCAAAAGCAACCCTTTTTCTTGTTTTGCTGGTTTCAGTGCTTATCTCCGTTCAGATTGCCAGGTTGAATGTGGATACGTCATCCGTAGGTCTTATGCACAGCCGGGATCCGGAATTAATCGATTATAACCAATTTCGCGATCAGTTTGGCCGGGAAGAGTTGATTATTGTTTCAATTGAAACCGATGAAATATTCAACCTTGATTTTTTAAACAACCTCAAATCGCTTCACGGAGAAATAGCGGAAAACACCCCCTACATCGAAGATGTCAAAAGCATTATTAACGCCAGAAACACCTATACAAACCAAGGTGTGTTGCACGCAGAAGAGTTGTTTCATCAATGGCCTGCCAATGACGCTGAGCTGGAGGCAATCAAAGCAAGAGCCGTTGAAAATGAATTATACTATAATATTTATTTTTCAGACGATCTTGATTACGCAACAATCCTTGTTGAAACCCAGGTTTACAGTTCCGTTGCAGGTGACGGGGAGGTGGATTTTTCAGGCTTTGAGCAGCCCCTTCAACCGGCAGAAAGCGACTTGGAATATATCACGGACAAGGAAACCAATGAAGCGGTTGAGGCGATCAAGGCAATTGTAGAAAAATACGATGCCCCTGACTTCAAGATAGACGTCGGCGGGTATCCGGTGGTTAATTATTATTTGCGGACGACGCTGGTAAGGGATGTCGGCATTTTTACGTCTGCAACGATATTTACAATATTTTTGTTGCTTTTTATCGTGTTCAAAAGACCCTCGGGCGTTTTTTTCCCGCTGCTGATCGTGATTCTTTCTCTGTTGTCAACGCTGGGATTGATGGGTTTGATGGGTGTTTCTTTTCAATTGCCAACCCAGGTCCTGCCAAGTTTGGTTATTGCCATCGGGGTAGCGAATTCGGTCCATATTTTACGGATTTTTTATATGCGTTTAAAAGAGACCGAAGATAAAAAGGATGCCCTTTTTTTTGCGTTTGACCATAGCGGTCTTGCCATTTTCCTTGCAAGCCTTACGACCTCCATTGCGCTTTTTACTTTTATCACGGCAGAGGTGGGTCCCGTGGCGGACATGGGGATTTATGCAAGTCTTGGGGTAATGCTGGCGTTTGTCTACACCCTCATATTGCTTCCCGCTCTGATAAGCGTCCTGCCGATTCGTGAAAAGCCGAAAACAAGAACTGCGCAATCAGGCAGGGACAGCATTTTTTATCGCTCCCTTGCGATGATCGGCAGAGCTACAACGGGGCATCCTTACATCATACTAACCGTATTTGTCGCAATTGTCGCTTTTTCAATCATCAGTGTAATGAATATCCGGTTTTCGTATTGGCCCCTGATTTATTTTAATGACGAGCATCCGATACGCGCTTCAACCGAAACGATCGATCAGAACCTGGGCGGGTCCATAAACCTTGAAGTGCTCATTGATACCGGCGAGCCCAACGGACTTTATGATCCGGACCTGCTCAAGAGGATGGTTGACAGTGCCGAATACATACAAACCCTGCAATCAGGGGATTTATATGTAGGAAAGGCATGGTCCATTGCGAACGTGGTAAAAGAAATCAACATGGCGTTAAATGATAATGACCCGGCATACTATAGGGTACCGGAAACCAGAAACCATGTTGCCCAGCAGCTTCTTCTGTTTGAAAATACGGGCTCTGACGACCTGGAAATCTTTACGGACGGCAATTTCAGCATGAGCCGCTTATCAATGCGCGTGCCATTTACAGAAGCCTCGTATTGCCTTGAATTTGTCGATACGATCTCCGGGCACTTCGTAGAGACATACCCCGATGCTGAAATCACCATTACCGGCCTGCGGGTTATTTTGAACAAAACGTTTACCAACGCCGTTGTCACGATGGCCAGGAGCTACATTCTCGCGTTTTTATCCGTGACGGTTCTGATGATTTTTTT
>PWHM01000032.1 GCA_003554915.1 Candidatus Nealsoniibacteriota bacterium | reverse complement strand
GCTTTCTGGTCTGCTCCTCCACGCCCTTGACCGAGTCAATGACCATGAGGGCCGAATCCACGGCAGTCAGCACCCGGTAGGTATCCTCGGAAAAATCCTGGTGGCCCGGGGTGTCCAGAAGGTTTATCTCGCAGTCCTGGTAAAGAAACTTCATCACTGATGAGGCAACTGATATGCCGCGCTTCTGTTCCACTTCCATCCAGTCGGAGCGGGCGTGACGCTGGGCCTTCTTGGCCTTGATGCTCCCGGCCATCTGGATGGCCCCGCCGAAGAGCAGAAGCTTCTCGGTGAGGGTGGTCTTGCCCGCGTCCGGGTGGCTGATAATGCCGAAGGTCCGTCTCTTCCGGACCTCCTGGGCGACTCTGGACTCTGATGGTGGTGTCTGGCTCATGGTATATGGTGATTGTTTGTGGTTTTTTGCACAGTAAAAATAGGTGCTTAGCACAAATTTCAAACAAACATGTTGTTTCATTTTTAAAGGAAGCCAAGAGGTTTTGCCCACGGAACACACGGAAGGACACGGAAAGAAGAAATGATAATTTATTCCGTGCTTTTCCGGGTGTTCCGTGGGCAGTCTCTTTTGCCTGGAAAACTTGAAAAGATAAAGATAATAAAGGTAAGCGTCAAGCTGGATGTTTTTTGGGCAGTCTGTCAAGGCAAAAGCGAAGTAAACTCGTCAAAGGAAGGGAGCTCATACAACCACCCCCGGCCCCTCCTTGGCTAAGGAGGGGTGTTTACGCCGTACCCGTAATCCTATACTGAGGAGCAGGCCGGTTGAACTTTGGCGTGCACCACACAAAGATATATTTGATCCTTTGCGATCTTTGCTCGTCACGCCAGGGCGTGACAGGCAGAAGGCGCTGAGAGGAGGTCAATCTTTCATTCCTGCGAGTTGCAGCAATGAAAAAGGACTACCGCCCCGGGTGGGGAGCCTGTTATTCATATACACCGGCTCGGTGGATATGGATATTAAGCTTCTTCTCCTGCCTATTCTCTCTGCGAGCTCCGTGGCTCTAGTCACGCCTTTGGCATGACGGGCGTGATATATTATCTTCAAGTTAGTAGCTGCTATCTTTGATGGATAATACCATCGTGGCAACCTTAAACTGGCACCTTATAACTCCACCAGGAGATATGTGCCGGGAAGGCGCTACAGGACTCGGTTGAGATCCAGATTTTCTTTTCCTGACAGACAAATTCATCCTTATGAATAATTACTCTCTTCAGCGATCTGCAGAGCAGACATGATTATCCTGTCAGACACTCTGAATCCGTTGGAGCGAAGTGCCAGCAGCAAAGGCTCCACATTGGGTGTTAAACCCATCTTCTTGGCTTTTATAATGATGGAGATTGTCCCGGAAATGCTGATCCCAAACACTGCAGCGCATTTTTTTGCTGCCCTGTCATCTATTGCAGCTGCAAATTCCCTGTTCTGAAAGGCAAAGGCGATTACCTGGGATTCACCTTGTCCAAGGTTCCATTCGGATATTGCCGCCGGAACCTCTACACTTCTGACTATCTCTTTATAATTGTTGGCTTTAAGCCATTCAACAGCCTGATCAGCCTCTTTATGTGCGGTTATTTCCTGAAAAACACCTTTCGGAACAACAAGTTGATCATGCAGTCGCAATAGAAAGTCAGCGCAACCGATTCTGGCAAGGGATATAATCGGAGAGGCATTGACTACAAGCTTACCCGACTTCATTGATCAACTCCTCGGGAGTGAGTTGATAAGGTGAAACTTTATACTCATATAAATGCTCAAGAAATTCCTGTCTCGATATCCCAGCGATTTCAGCTGCCTTGGACTGAGAAATTTTGCCGTCCTCATACCATTTTACCAGTGCTGTAATTTTCATTGAACAAACAAATTCCACCGGTGTCTGTTTAAATGCTGCAAAAGCAGTCTCCGGGATTTCTATGGTCAATTGCGTCATAGATTAAGCCCTCCTGTTTATACCAAAACCATATTTATGAAAAGATCACCTCTACGAATTTTTAATATATGCCGCAGCAAAGTCAACGTTTTGTCTGATGGCAGCCTGAGTAGATGTGACTGCAAAAAGTCATTTTTGCAGTCACAGACGTCAGAGGCCAGAGATCCCCAGTTAAACCCGCCCTGATAAATGGCGGAAATTCAGCCGGGGTTCACATTGAATACGGCCAAGCCGTAGACCTTTGGTCTATTTAACCGGGTAAATCTGCGACGGAAACCTGCGGTCTGTTATCAGGGCGCGTTTGCGTGAAAAAAATGGGCTGCGGGCATAGCCGCGTTAGAAAAATATGTGGGGTACAGTCCCCAGTCACGCCAGAGGCGTGAGTGTCAGGAACTACCACTAAAGTCTCCCTGAATGCTTACGACCAGCCAGCATTTTGAAAAGCCCGGACCACAATGATACCGGAGTAGTTGCCCAGCCGGGACATTTTATAAGGCCACCTCAAGCACCTGGTCGTCTGAACTGGTAGGTCTGGCCCGCTGGTTTAATGTTTCCAGACAGAGTTCAATGGCTTCCTGAATATTGGCTACAGCTTCTTCCACTGTCTCACCCTGGGAATGGCACCCTGGAAGAGCAGGACAACTGACGTTGTACCCACCATCTTCCGGGTCAAGTCTAAGTACTATTTTGAGTTTCATGGTCTACTCCATAAATCAGGATAATTATTTTCAGATAATTATCCCCTGGCCGGTACACTTCTGCTTCTGAAGAAGGCTTTTTCCAGCTCCACCGCCAGGAACACCGCCAGGCCGAAGGCCAGGATCCTGGTCCAGGCCTGCAGGCCCAGGGGTTCTGTCTGGAAAAGAAACTGCATAAAGGGCAGGTAGGTAAAGCTTAGCTGCAACACCGCCAGCACAGCGATGGAAACAAGAACCGGGCGGCTGCCCAGGATGCCCCTTATATTCCAGGAGGGCTCGTCCATGAACCGGCTGTTTATCAGGTAAAACACCTGTCCCATGACCAGGGTATTGATGGCCGCTGTGGAGGCCAGGTCCTGGGAAGCATCCTGGGACTGCATAAACAGGTAATGCCCCAGGGCGCCCAGCACAAGCAGAAGGGATACAAAGCTTATGCGCCATAACAGATAGCCGGACACCAGGGGTTCTTCCGGAGGCCTTGGAGGCCGCTTCATGACGTTTTTTTCCGGGGGTTCAAAGGCCAGGGCCAGGGCCAGGGTCACCGCGGTGACCATGTTTATCCACAGGATCTGGGGCGGGGTGATGGGCAGGGAAAAATGCCCTGTCTCGTCCATAAGCCCTATGCCCAGAAGGATAGAGGCAATGACCACCAGGGCCTGGCCGCCGTTGGTGGGCAGAATGAACAAGATGGCTTTTTTCAGGTTGTCGTAAACCGTCCGTCCCTCCTCCACTGCATTGGCGATGGAGGCGAAATTGTCGTCTGTGAGCACCATATCCGAGGCCTCCCTGGCAGCTTCGGTCCCGGTGATGCCCATGGCCACGCCCACATCGGCCCGCTTCAGGGCCGGAGAATCATTGACCCCGTCCCCGGTCATGGCCACTATCTGCCCTCCGCCCTGCAGGGCCTGCACCAGCCTGAGCTTGTGCT
>PWHM01000080.1 GCA_003554915.1 Candidatus Nealsoniibacteriota bacterium | reverse complement strand
CTTGTGGAGTACTATGCTCCCCAGGTGGAACTGTACCGGCGTTCCTGGGAGCAGATAACCGGCGAAAAGGTCGTCGAGTCAGGTTTGTTTTTTACCGATAAAATGTGTTATATAAAGTGGATGTAATGTGGCTTCGCGAGAGAGTATATTGCCAAAGTGTTCAACACATACCACACTTACAACTGGCTCTACGGTGCAGCGGACTCATGATAATAGCTTCACATAATAGTCCTTTTTTTGCCGAAATCTTGGAATCTCAGTAGAATTATGTGAAGTTTTTTATCTAAATGGCAGGGATAAAATGGTAGAGTGTTGAATATATGTAACAGGTACATTTTTTAAGTGTATTTAAAATTTTTTGGAGGTGAAATTAATTTATGTTTGAAGTTTTTGATCAAGCTGCTGCCTATAATATTATTAATGTGGTTACAGCTGTTATTATCTTGATTGTCGGTTGGGTCGTGGCACTATTTATTGCTTCTGCCGTAAGGGGAGGTATTCGCCGGACAAAACTGGGTGAACATCTGAAGAATTGGTCCGACGAGGAAGACGGAGGCAAACCACCGGAAGTTGAAAACTGGATTTCAAAGGCAGTTTTTTATATTATTATGATCTTTGTCCTAATTGCCTTTTTCCAGTATCTCAATCTTACCGTTGTTGCTGAACCCCTGAACCGTTTCCTTACCCAAATATTCTCGTATCTGCCCATGCTCTTTGGGGCATCCATCCTTCTGCTTATAGCCTGGGTGGTGGCTACCCTTTTGAAAAAAATTGTCCAGAAAGCGCTAATTACCGCAAAGATCGATGAGCGCCTGGATGAAAAGACCGGGGATGAGAAGGAAAAAGCGACTCCTTTAAGCCAAACCATAAGTATGGCGACATACTGGCTTGTCTTCCTGCTTTTTCTGCCAGCTATCCTTTCTGCACTGAAGTTAGAAGGGTTATTGCTTCCTGTGCAGAACATGACTGACAGGGTGCTTTCCTATCTTCCCCATCTCATTGCCGCCGCTCTTATTCTGGTTTTTGGTTGGTATCTGGCTCGTATACTGCAGAGGATTGTATCCGCGCTGTTAGTTACTGCCGGGTTAGACCGCTTGAGTGAGCGGATAGGATTGGCTCAGGTAATAGGTGAGCAGAAGATGTCTAACTTTTTAGGTCTTCTTATTAACGCTTTGGTACTCATTGTTACAATAATCGCTGCCCTTAATGCCCTTGCTCTGGAGGCTATTACACAGCCGGCCAGCAACATGCTAAACATGATCCTGGAAGCTTTACCGGCCATTTTTGCTGCTACCCTGGTAGTGCTGATTGCTTACCTGGTTGCCCGCGTGGTGAAGCAGCTGATTTCAAATGTGCTAACAGCTTCCGGCTTTAACTCTATTCTTATGCAGCTGGGAGTTACTGGTGAGCCTGCCGAAGGAAAATGGACTCCTGCCGAGGTGGTCGGGTATGTTGTCCTGGTTATTGTCATGCTTTTTGCTTCAATTGAGGCGGCAGGGCTTCTAGGTTTTGGTCTTTTGGCAGACCTGGTATCACAGTTACTGGTCTTTATATCCCATGTAGCTTTGGGACTGGCCATCTTTGCCATTGGTCTTTACCTGGCGAACCTGGCTGCTAAGGTCATTAAAGTCAGCAATACCCCAGAAGCTAATATCCTGGCCAAGGTGGCCCGCTTTGCTATCTTGGTGCTGGCAGGAGCTATGGCTCTACAAAGAATGGGCTTGGCTAATGAGATCATTCTTATTGCCTTCGGCCTGCTCCTGGGCACGGTTGCCATAACAGTAATATTAGCTTTTGGTATAGGAGGAAAAGAAGTCGCTGCAAAACAGCTTGAAGAGTGGATAAACACTTATAAGTCCGACAAGTCCTAAGAAAGTTTTTGTAGGTTTCTTAAGTTCTGGATAGCCCCCTGGAGAATAACTCTCTTTGGGGGCTATTTTAATATATATTATTCCAAAAGCAGGAATTAATGGAGACATTGCCGAAATAAAGTTGAAAATAGTCGAGGAATTTATAGAAAGGAAGACTCCTGCGGTAGGCAGGGTTTTTATGCCCAGAAAATAATTAAAGGGGTAGATTTTATGCGTAGAGTTTCCACGGATTCGGCACAACCTGGCATGTTTTTGGGTAAAACTATTATTGGCGGAGCAGGGCAGGTCCTGTTAAAATCTGGTGTGGAAATTAAGCCCCAGTACCTTATCTATCTTGAAAGGTTAGGCATCAATTATATATATGTCCAGGATAGTAGGATGCAGGATGTAGAAATTAATGACATTATTCGGGAAGAAGTCCGCCAAGAAGCCCGTAGCCTGGTCAGAGATGTCATAAAAAAGGTTCCATCCCCCAGCAATCAAAAAAAAGGCCTAAACATCAAAGACAAAAAGGTTTTGAAAACTGTCTCCAGCATAATTGAGGATTTGCTGGAAGATGATGACACGATTTCTCAACTGATGGATATCCGCTCACTGGATGACTACTTATTCTCACACAGTGTTAACAGTTGTATACTGGCTACCCTGGTGGGCAAAAAATTGAACTATAACATCAATACCCTGAAACAATTGGCCATGGGTACTTTGCTCCACGACATGGGAATGGTTGCTGTACCGGAAAAAATCTTAAAAAAGCCTGGTGAACTGACAGAGGATGAATATGCAACCGTTAAAAATCCCCCCCATTACGGCTATGAAATCTTTAAATCCTCTAAACTGTTTTCCGCCCAGGCGGGCGCAGTCATTTTGCGGCACCATGAACGCTACCACGGGCAGGGCTACCCCCAGGGACTAAAAAGTAATGAAAACAGCGCCTTGGCGCAAATTGCCGGTATTGCAGACGTCTATGATGCACTGACATCGGAAAGGTCGTACCGGAAAGCCTTTCAGCCCTACCAGGCCATAGAAATGCTTATGGCCTGGGGGGAAGACTATTTCGACATGGAAATTTTAAATCATTTTCTGTCTATTACTGCTGCTTACCCCATTGGCTTTCATGTTTTCCTGAGCAATGGGGAAAGTGGCCTGGTTATAGCGAACAACCAGGGACTTACGTTGCGTCCCGTAGTGCGAGTATTATACACAGGAGAAGATCTGGCACCTCATCCTTCTCCCTATGATCTAGACCTTTCACAAGTCCTGGACATTACCATCGTTAAGGTCCTGGATTAACAACTTATGTGCTTTGTATGGAGGATGATATTGTGGAAAAAGAACAGCACTTCTTTTCCGAGATTTGCGATTTTCTAGATTGCCTGGTTGTTATACTGGACCAGCAAGGGCAGATAGTGTACTACAACAATCTCTGTGAGCAGGTTACAGGACTTTCTTGCAGTGAAGCCCGGTCAAAGAACTACTGGGAAGTTTTTTGTCTCCCCGAAGAAAAAGAGCTTTACAAAGCTTTTTTTGCCGGGCTGGATCCCGGCCAATACCCCCTGGAGGTAGAAAACCAATTTATCTCTCACAACGGCTATGTTTCCACAATATATTGGAAATACAACGCCTTACAGGTAAAAAATGGCATGATTGACTACCATATTCTGACCGGGGTAGATGTAAGTAACCAGGAAAAAGCCAAAAAAACACTGTTGGAACTCGGGGAAAAATACAGAACCATCATTCACTCCTCTCCGGTTACCGTTATCTCCCTGGATACAGAATTCCTTGTAAAAAGCTGGAGCTCAGCTGCGGAAAAATTGCTGGGCTGGTCCATGAAAAATGTGCTGGACAAAAAGATATTCCTGTTCCTGGAAGATCAAGGGGGAACCTTACAGCAATCCTGCGAAAAAGTCCTTCAGGGAAAAGTGATCTATGAATTAGAACTTGGCTGTAACCAGAAAAGCGGCTACCCTGTGGTAGTGCACCTCTCCCTGGCCCCCACACGTGACTTTCAGGGAAAGATTGACGGCATCGTGCTGATTGCCCTGGACATCACCGAACGCAAGAAGGCGGAAGAAAAAATCCGTTACATAAGTTTCCACGACAGCCTCACCGGACTTTATAACCGGGCTTACCTGGAGGAAGAAATGCAGAGACTGGATACCGGAAGAAAGCTGCCTATCAGCATGATTATGGCAGATTTAAACGGTTTGAAACTGGTTAATGATACCTACGGTCATAGTGTAGGAGACGAAATGTTGAAAAATGCAGCCAATATATTAAGAAAGCTCTGCCGGGAGGAGGATATTGTCGCCCGCTGGGGCGGTGATGAGTTTGTGATTTTTCTGCCCCAAACAACAAAGAAGGAAGCCCAGGCTATATGCAAAAGGATAAACAATAAGTGCCGCAAAAGTTATGTGGAAGATATCCCTATATCCGTAGCTACAGGTACTGCTAGCAAGGACAGAACAGGAAAGGCCCTGGAAGATGTCTTGAAAGAAGCCGAGGACTATATGTACAGGCATAAACTTACTGAAAACCGCAGTATAAGAAGCGCAGTGCTCAATAGCCTTCTAAAAACACTGGGGGAGAAAAGCTACGAAACAGAAGTACATACCCGGCGAATGCAAAGTGTAGCTTTTAAAATAGGAGAGAAGATAAAACTTTCCGACATGGAATTAAGCCGACTGGGCCTGCTGATCACCCTCCACGATATAGGAAAGATAAACATTCCTGAAGAGATACTAACCAAGAGTGGTTCATTAACCCCGGAGGAATGGGAGAGCATAAAAAAGCACCCGGAAATAGGATACCGCATAGCCCGGGCCACGGAGGAATTTGCCCATGTGGCGGAGGATATCTTGGCCCACCACGAACACTGGGACGGCACTGGTTTTCCTCAGGGTTTAAAAGGGGAAGAGATACCTCTGCTGGCCCGGATCACAGCTATTGCTGACGCATATGAGGTAATGAGTTACGGTAGGCCTTACAAAAAGGCTTTGACTCCAGAGGAAGTAGTAGCTGAATTTAAGAGATGTGCCGGTGCCCATTTTGACCCGGCTCTGGTGGATGTTTTTCTGTCAATTTCACTCAAGGATATTTAACTTCCAGATATCAAGAAATAAGATTTAACTTGCGGGCCAGGGTGACTGCCTGAGTTCTTCCTCTAACGCCGAGCTTCCCATAGATATTGCTGGTATACCACTTTACTGTCCCTACAGAAATGAAAAGCTTTTGAGAAATATCCTGGTTGGATAGCCCTGCGGCAAGCAGTTCAAGTATCTCCATCTCCCGCCAGCTCAGCTTTTCAACCAGCTCCTGGCCAACGGCTTCCTGTTGACCGGCTTGTTTGTTTTCTTTTTCTCCTCTTGTGCCTGCTGCCTGCGCAGCGCCTTGGTAAATATTCCGGGCATACTGCACTATTTCTTTTTTTGCGGGTTCATCAACACTGCTTTTTCCCTTAATAACCCTGGCATAAACAGGAACCAGTTCTGTGCCCCCGTCAAGGAACACCTGGAAGTAACCCGCTGCTTTCCCTGTTTGAAGAGCTTTTAGCAGATGATGTTCTGCTGCTTCGGCTTCACCTGCCTTTTCTTCTAAAGCGGCTTTGATCTGCAGTATCTCCAGTAAAAGCCTCTGATTGCCCCCTGGAACAGCAAATTCTTCTATGCGGTTAAGGAGTTTGCGGGTTCGGGCAATATTTTCTACCTCTTCTAACAGCAGTAACCTGGAGAGAGACAGCAGCCCCCATTCATAACCACCTGCTATCTCAGCCTCTTCGGAAACACCTGCCTGGTATAGCATCTCTTTTGCTTCGGGTAGTTTCCCCAGTTCCAAAAGAATCCTCGCCTCCCAGGAAGCTGCAGGAAACATAATATATTTGGGTAGCCCCAGCTCCTGGTCAAGCTCTCTGATTTTTTTGACTGCCTCTAACGCCGCCCCGTATTCTTGCTTTGAAAAGTAAAGCGCTGCTTTAAAAAGATAGTTCCATCCCAGTGATATTTTTTCAGGCTTGCTGATGGTAATTCCCCGTTCTATCCAGTGCTCTGCCTCTTCCAGTTTCCCCTTTTCCCGCAGCAGTTCTCCCTGCAGAGTCAATAAAAGTCCCGCCCTGGGTATCACGGACAATCCCTTCTCTTCGGCAGTGCGTAGTGCCTTTGCGGTCAATTCTTCTGACTCCTGCAACCTGCCCAGGTCATAAAGGACGTTGGCAACCTTGAACCCGGAAGTCAGGTGTAAATAGTGACCGCCGTATTTTTGGCTGTTTCTAAGCGCCTCCAGGTAAAAGGGGTAAGCGCCTTTGGGATTGCCGGAAAACAACCTGGCGTCACCGGAAAATATGGCCACACCTCCCCGCCAAAAGCTGCTGTGAGTAGGCAACAGTTTTAAGGCTTCTTCCGCTTTTTCCAGACCCGGGGAAAATTCGTGGCGAGAAATGTGATGGTGAGCTTTTACCGCTGCCAGGATTCCCCTGAATTCTTCCTGTTCCTTTTTGCTTTCATACCCCAGTGATTCGGCCTGTTCCAGGAGATCTCCGCTTTCTTCGCTGCCCCGTAGTAAAGAAATTATGGCTTTGTGAACTATCAGCCGGGGATATTTTTCTAACAGGGGTGCAGGAAGATTATTGTAGCAGTGTAAAAGCCGTCCCGGCCCTTCTAATTGCACGATTTGCTCCAGGTATTCATGCAATATGTGCGCAACCTGCTCCCAGTTTTTCCCGTTAAGGGCATGCTGGATTGCTTCCCCCGGCATGCCTGCCTCCAGGAACCAACTGCTGGCTCTTTCGTGAAGCTCAAGCTCTTTTCCGGGGTAGTATTGCTTTAGATGATGCAGGAGCAAGTCAGCAAACAGGGAATGGTAGCGGTACCATTCTCCTCTTTCATCCTGGGGAATTGCAAATAGCTGGTTACGTTCCAGGTGGGCAAGCATCTCGGCAGCGTCATCTCTTCCGGTAACTGCGTTACAAAGAGGCACACACAGGTGTCTCAAAATAGAAGTCTGCATTAGAAATTCCCGAACTGGTTCCGGCTGACGGGCAAACACCTCTTCGCTTAAAAAATGAAATACGTGCCGGTGGCTTCCTGCAAAGCTCTCGATGAATTCATCGGAGTTTTCACTTGCAACAAGAGAAAAAGCTGCCAACTGCAACCCCGTGATCCAACCTTCGGTTTTGTTGTAGAGGCTGTTGAGCTGGGATTCAGCGAGCCCGATCCCCATAACTTCGTTAAAAAGATGGGTAGTTTCTTCTCGGGAAAATTTAAGGTCTGAGTGCCGAATTTCTCTCATTTTCCCCCTGGCTCGCCAGCGGGGCATCGGCCAGGGCGGGTCGGAACGGGTGGTGACCAAAAGGTGTAGTTTGGGGGGTAAATTTTCTATAAAAAAGGTCATATCCTCTTGTATGCGGGGATCGGTAATATGGTGATAATCGTCGAGAACCAAAATAAGGGCTTCTTCCAGGGCAAACAGGTCATTTAAAAGGGGTGTCAATAGAGTTTCGCTTTCTCCAGGAGGTTCTGTTCCCTGGGCCAGGTAGCGCATCATTTCCAGGGAGCCTTTCCCCGTATTTTTTTCCCGTGTCTGCAGGGCAGATATGAAATAAAGCCAAAAGCGCGCCGGCTCATTATCCCCTTCGTTCAGGGAAAACCAGGCAGCCCGCTCTTCCCGGCCGGAGAGCCACTTTCTGGCCAGGGTGGTCTTGCCGGAGCCGGCAGGGGCGGAAACCAGGGTCAAGGGGCGGGTAAAGTTTCCCTCCACATTTAAGCCTTCTTCCAGCTTTTCCAGGATGTTTGGCCGTTTAAGGATGCCTGTGCTTAGAGGCGGGATGTTGATTTTAACTTTTAAAATATTTCCTGCCACCGCCTGCACCTCCTAACTTCCTGTAATTATTTTATTCGTCACAGGGGACATTTTTCCTTCCTATAGCCCGAATTATCCTGTAACTGCTTGAATGTATGAATTATTACTGCCAGGCATATCCACCTCCACCACACCCAACCCCAACTTTATACAGGGATTTGCAAGAAGCTCTGGTATCAGTTTGGTTGGGGGTTTGTTCTTTAAAAACCAGCCTTTGTCAGGTCAAAATCAAACAGTAACAAGTTAGAATAACAATTAAACAAAAGAGAGGAGAAGGCCAGATCATGCCAAAGGAACTGGTAAAAGCAAAAAACATCAAGAAAAGATACCAGATGGGCGAGGTTAAAGTTTATGCCTTAAGAGGCGTGGACTTCAGCCTGTATAATAAAGAACTGGTGGTTGTATTGGGCCACAGCGGTTCCGGGAAGAGCACCCTGGTTAATATTGTAGGTGGGATGGATAAGCCCAGTGAAGGCGAACTGTATTTCGGCGATCAGAGCCTTCACGAGGCGGGGGAGGCAGAGCTGACCAGCTACCGCCGCAGCGAGGTCGGTTTTATATTCCAGTTCTATAACCTGATGCCCAATCTTACGGCCTACGAGAACATAAACTTATCCGTGCAGATATCTAACGATCCTCTTGATGTAGATGAACTTTTGGAACAGGTGGGCCTAAATGACCGGGGAGATCATTTCCCTTCACAGCTTTCCGGCGGTGAGCAGCAGCGGGTAGCTATAGCCAGGGCCCTGGCCAAAAATCCCCGCCTTCTTCTTTGCGACGAGCCTACAGGTGCACTGGACCTGCCCACGGGCAAACAGGTATTAAAGCTGCTGCGGGACTTCTGCATTAATTACAACAAAACCGTAGTTATTATCACTCACAATACCAACATCAGCTACATGGCCGACAGGGTGGTTTATTTAAAAGACGGGCTGGTGGAATGGATAAAGGAAAATGAGGCCCCCTTAATACCGGAAGAGGTGAGCTGGTGATGCTATGGAAAAAACTGCTGCGTGATATGCTCAGCAACAAGGGATCTTACCTTTCCTGCATAGTCCTGATTGTTTTGGGCCTTGTATTTTACATGGGCCTTACTATAGCCGTGGAAAATATGTTCCGGGGCAAAGAAATTCTGTACGAAGAACAAAATTTTGCCCACGGCTTTGCCAGGGTGGAATCCATGTTGGAAAGGGATGTGGCAGACCTGGCTGATGAGATCCAAGGAATCGAACGAATCGACGGCAGGCTGGTGCAAGAGGTGAGGCTCCATGATGAAGATAGCGATGAAAGCATCTACCTGAACCTGATATCTCAGAACCTGGCCGATCCGGGCCGGCTAAATAGTTACCGGGTGGCTCAAGGAGAGGGGCTGGTGGAAGGCAGCGCCAATGCTCTGCTGGATACTTATTTTACAGAAGCACGGCAAATCGAACAGGGGGACACCCTGGAAGTTATCCATAAAGGACAGCTGGAAGAAATAACTGTAAACGGGGTAGCGATGAGCCCGGAAATAATATATTTGTGCCCTGAATCGCAGATCTACCCCAATCCTGAACAATACGGTGCAGCCCTTTTGCCCCTTAAGGCTATGTGGAATATGTTTCCTGACATGCAGAGCAAGGTAAACGACCTGGTGTTTTCACTCTCACCCGGCGCAGATTATCACCAGGTAGAGGAAAAACTGGAGCAGGAGCTGGAACCGTACGGGCTGAAGGAGATTTATCACAGGGATGATCACCTTAGCCATTTTATGGTTTCTGAACAGATAGAAATGATGGAAATAATGGGAACCTTTTTCCCGGTAGTCATTTTGTCTGTGGCCGGTGCGATTATACTGGTGCTTTTGATCAGGACAGTAGAGCAGCAGCGTACCCAGATCGGTATCCTGAAAGCGATGGGATACAGCAACCGGGAAGTACTTTTACATTATTTGTCTTACTCCCTGGTCCTGGCAGCAGCCGGGGGCATACTGGGCAGCGTTCTTGGAATGATGGCAGCCGAACCCCTCAGCGATATACTTATGGAGGAATTCTTCGCTCTGCCGCAGGAATACGTGGGCATTTCCCCGGCCTATTTTATAGTGGGCCTGGGGCTCTGCCTGGCTGTTATGGGAACTGCCGGCTACCTGGGCAGCAGGAAGGTTTTAAAGCTTTTTCCGGCTGAGGCTATGCAGCCGCCTGCTCCTCCCTCCATGAAGGAAAATATCCTGGAAAGAATAAAATTCTTTACGTCCATGTTAACTGTCCAGGGCAAGATGGCGGTGCGAAACCTGGGTAGAAGCCGCGGCAGAAGCGCTTTTATGGTTTTTGGTATCGCTGCCAGCTGCACAATGGTGATATCCACTTTCTCCCTGGCTTATGAAAGTGTGCCCACATTTTTGTTTCATCAACACGATGAAGTTGAAATTTACGATGCCAAAATAAACCTGGTGGAACCGCTCCCCCGGGAGCCATCCGTGCGGGAAGTGGCGACACATCCTGAGGTCAGCCGGGTGGAGCCTGTTGCCGAAGTGCCGGTGGGAATCTCTTACCGCTGGCATGAAGAAGAGGTGGAGCTGCTTGGGCTGCCCCGGAAGGGAAGAATGTACAATATACTGGATACCGATCTCAACCGGGTACTGCCTCCCGATAACGGCCTTGTTCTTTCCGAACGTCTGGCCGAAAATTTAAACGTTGCACCCGGCGACACGGTAGAGGTAGAGAGCCCTTTTTTCCACGAAGAGGTCCACCTGGAGGTGCTTAAGGTGATCCCACAATATAGCGGTATGAACGCCTACATGGAGATATCCGCCTTAGAAGAAATTGCCGGGCAGGGTTCTTTTGCCACCTCCTTGTTGGTGGAAGGAGATGACATCGGCAGCAAAAAAACCCTGGCGGTGCTCAATGATAATTACGGGAAAAGCGAAAATGTGGCCGGCATAGACGGATGGCTGACTATGCGGGAAGAGCTGCTGGAAGTCTGGAGTACAATGGGCATTATTGTCCGTACTTTCCCTGTCGTCGGTTTACTACTTAGCTTTGCTATTATCTATATTACCAGCTTTATCATCCTGTCAGAACGCAGCCGGGAGTTGGCCTCCATGCGGGTTTTGGGCATGACTTCCCGCGAAGTGCTCTCGGTTATTACTTTCGAACAGTGGTTTCTTGCCTTTTTTGGCCTGCTGGCGGGGATCCCCCTGGCCCGTCTTCTACTGATCGCGTTTGCGCGGGAAGCGGCCACTGACATGTACACCCTGCCCGTGGAGATATCTTCACATATTATGCTTACAGGGGTGCTGTTCACTGCCCTTGCCATCTGGGTGGCCCAGCGCTTTGCCTTATATAAAGTACGCAAATTGGATCTGGTGGAAGTATTGAAATCAAGAGAATAATGCCAGAGATTCAAAACTCGCTTGTTATGTCACCTGATCAAAGTGAAGCAGCGCTTTATCAGCGAATTAACAATGCAAAAACCAAAAGCTTGTAGATATTTTACCGAAGAAAGAGGGAGGGATTTTAATGAAAAAAAAGTGGAAAATTATTCTGGGCGCTGCGGTGCTGCTGGTTATTCTCGTTTTTGCTGTGACGCAGGCGCTGCAGGGTGTGGAGGCAGAGGTAAAAAAGGCAGCCCCCCGCGATATAGCGAAAAGCTTCACAGAGGATGGGGTGGTGGTGCCCCTGCAGGAACGGGAGGTTTACTCGCTGCATACTGCACGCGTGGAGGAGCTATTAGTTCAAGAAGGCGACGAAGTGAGCCGGGGCGATCTACTGGCAGCCTTGGACCAGAGGAAGCTGGAGTATACCCAGGAAGAACTCCATGCCCAACTGGACAGCCTTGAAGGGGAAATGATTCAGCTGGAAGAGGAGCCCAGCCCCTCCCAGCAAAAGAGCTATGAGCTCCGGGTGGACGAAGCGGAAGATAGCCTGGAGGCAGCAAAGCGAGAGCTGGAAAGGATGGATACACTTTACCGTGAGGACTACGAATTAAGGGTTGAAGAAGCCGAAGAAAACCTGGAAACGGCTCAAAGGAACTACGAGAGGACAAAAAATCTTTACGAAAAAGAGTTCGTTTCCCAGGTAGAATATGAAGAGGCCGGGGAAGCGTTGACCAAAGCAGAGAATCAACTGGCCCGGCAGGAACAGGCGCTGCAAGTTTTTTCTGAAGCGGAATATGAAGAGGCCGAAGAGATGGTTAAAAAGGCGGAGTACAACCTGGCCCAACAGGAAAAAGCTCTGCAGGTATTACACGAATCTTACCAGCCACCCCAGGGAAGCGAAGAGGTGCTGGAGGCCAAAAAGGAAGCGCTGGAAGCCCGGTTGGACCTGGTGAAATACCAGAAGGACCATCATATCATTACCGCTCCCATTGAAGGAGTGGTAGCCGACATCAATTTAAAAGAAGGGGAAATCGCGGATCCACAGACTTCTATGATGAGGGTCTTTCACCAGCAGGAAAACCAGGTGGAAGTGAACGTTCTTAGCCGCGATATCTTTAGTGTTTCAGAAGGCATGCCCGTAAAACTGGAGCTGAAGCTCCGGGATAAAGAGGTAGAATTTCCGGGGGTAGTGGTGGAGATCGCCCCTTACGCACAAAAAGATCGTTCTCCCCTGGGGTTGGAAGAAGAGCGGGTAAAGGTGACCGTGAAGCCGGATATACCCCGCGACATCAACGTGGCTCCCGGTTATAAGTTAGACGTGGAATTTACTACGGAAGAACGAGCAGATGAACTTGTGGTGCTCAATTCGGCCCTTTTTTCTTATAACGGTGAAGACGCCCTGCTTGTGGTAGAAAACGGACGTGCTGCGACCAGGAAAGTTACCACGGGACTGGAAACCACAAGTAAAACAGTGATAACAGACGGGCTGGAAGAAGGCGATCTGGTGATCCTGGATCCACAGAATGAAGACTTCACTGAAGGTGAGCGTATATCCTACTTTATTGTGGAGGACGGGGAAGGCACGCTGTAGCTTTTGCAGTTTCTCTTCTGTTTATTTAAAGCGTCAGACTTATAACGCACTATAACTGCGCCACGAAACAGGCATGGAGTCTAAGGACGAAGTATTTCAAGCGTAGGCGGACTTAAAAGATGCCCGGCAAGTATTGACAGAGCTTCAATATTCCCATATCTCTGTCGCTTCGGCTTACCGCAATCTCACCGGTCGTACCATTGTTCCTGTTGAAAACACATGGTAAAGCGGTATAATAAGCGTACTCAAGTGAAAAGTCAGGAGGGAAAAAATGAAAAACAACAGCAATGACAAGGTAATAAGCTCTGAAGAATCTGTTTGGCGTGTGAAGGCACAAACTGCAAGCCATCTTGATTACTGGATAAAGGAGTACTTCGATAGGTTAACCGTCGAACATCAAGGCGATGGGACCACTTTATTATCAGGAAATCTGCCTGATCTGCCCGCTTTATATGGCTTTATTTTGATGCTGAGAGATGCGGGTGTTGATCTTTTATTCCTGCAGGCAAAAAAACTGTGAAAGACCATAAAAAATAAACTGAAAAATCTTCGACAAACCTTAAACAATTTTAGAACATAATTCCTGGTAACCGATTAATCTTGTTAACAGCAATCATACTTGGTAAATGCATATAAAGGCGGCAGCTTTGTTCCTGTAGATTATTCCAGTATAAAATATTACCATTTTGCAATTACATAGTTTTCTATATCGTGTTAAGGGTAAAGGGGGGTAAATTAGATGGATAAACTGTACCCAGAAAATTGGGAAGCCTGGACAGAACGCATCGTGGAAAATTATGCTGATATGATTATGCGTATAGCCATGCACCAGGTCAATAACCGTATTGAAGCGGAAGATATCACGCAAAAAGTTTTTCTTAAACTAATCCAAAAGCAGCCCGTGTTTAAAAGCAAAGAACATGAAAAAGCCTGGATTATTCGAGTAACTATAAATTTTTGCAAAGACTATTTTAAAAGTTCCTGGTTCAACAAAGTAATTCCTTTTAAAGAAGAAAACATTGCTGCTTTTTCACCTCAAGAAGACTGCCTGTTGCAACAGAAAGAAGACTTGCTTCCTATTATACAAAAGCTGCCACAAAACTATAAAAATGTAATCTACATGTATTACTATGAAGAACTAAGTGTTTCGGAAATATCTAAAATCATAAATACCAAAGAAGGGACGGTTATGTCGTGGTTGTATAGAGCCAGGGAGAAATTAAAAATTTTAATGAAAGGAGAGTATTGTGTTGAATAGAAATAAATATATTGAAGAGATAAACAACATAACCGCAGGTGAAGAGTTTAAAGCGCGAATCAAGCAAATGCTTGGGCAAGAGATTAAAAAGAAGAAGAGTTTGAGCAATAAGCGAAGAGGTTCGAGGAAAATTCTAGGGGCGGCAGTCGCTTCGGTTTGCATATTAATTGGCGGTGCCGTGTTGATGTCATCGCTGTTTCATAATGATGAAACAGACACTTTGCCCCTGCTCACTGTGCCAGAGGAACAACATATGGTTGGGGCTCACGGTGGTGCTGAGATCTTAATGCTACAGGATATTGAAGAGTTAAGCCGGGGGAACCCCTGGGATAGAGAGGCCAACCTGGAAACTTTGCCTGTATTTCAAAATAAGGCTCCCAGGGATGGTGCTGGTATGCCGCAGGGCGGACTATCTCAAGAAGAGATGCATGCGAAAGCCGATGAAATTGCCGGTAACCTGGATGAAACCATCCACAGAAAAGAAGAGCAGGATTTCGGCTTGATAGCAAAATTGGGTAAATATCAGCTTATGATTGAAAAAACCGGTGCTGTAGAAGTAAGCTTTGCTGAACCAATGACCATTTCTGAGCTGAACGATTTACAGCAAGCTGCGGAAAGAACCGACTATGAAAAAGTTTTAGCCGGCTTGCTGGATGAATACCAGGAACTTGCCGGAATGGAAGAGCCGGGACACGATATTTGGTATGACTACAGGATAGAAGGAAAAAAGAACTGGAGAATTTCTGCCTATGAGGATTCCGGCGATTTGGAAGAAAGAATAATTGGATATCATTTCAACACTTTGGACTTTGTTTTCAACCACAATCACCAACTATATATAATAAGGAAGTTTCAACCGGAGATAGGCGATAAATTAGGTGACTATCCCATTATAACTCCTGAAGAAGCAGAACAAGTGTTGCTAAAGGGAGACTACTATACTACTGTAACTGAAACTACCCCCAAAGAGGGCAATGTTAAAAAAGTAGAGCTAGCTTATGATACCGGTGGATTTGAAGAATACTTTATGCCATATTACAAGTTTTATGTAACCGTGCCCACGGAGAGAATTTATGATCAAGCAGAAATCGAAGAAAAATTAAACGGATTCGGTGTTTATTATGTCCCTGCAGTGGAAAAAGAACATTTGGAAACTTAATTCTTCCCTGAAAATGATCGTGGCAATCATGTATAGACAGGCAAGCACTACCAGCATCAGGATCAGTGAAAGCCAGATTAGCTGGTAGTGCCAGGCGAGGATCCACAGGCCGTTGGCGACTGAAGAAATCGAAAAATAAATTCCGATTTGTTGAAACAAATTCGCCGCCCTGCTCCTTTATCGGTCTGGAAAAGACCCAGCTGGTACAAGGTGTAACCTAATAAAAGCAGGTAAATTAAGCCCCAAATACTAAATGTGATCGAGGCCGGGGCAAAGAGGTCAAAATACTTGTCGGAAACCTCATTTCAAATAGGTTAATAGTGAGGAAAAATAATAAATATGGATATT
>PWHM01000005.1 GCA_003554915.1 Candidatus Nealsoniibacteriota bacterium | reverse complement strand
TTGTGGAGCCAATCCAGCGACCAATCCGAGAAGCGGCTGCCAATGGACTGTATCAAAAGTTCATCTGTAGAGAGGGGAGCGGAGTCGGCCCTTCCAGAGGGTGTGATGAGTTTCATCGAGTGTCGGCTTCCTCCCCGACCTCAAGGGTCGGGGCATCCGCCTCGTGCCGTCTGTGAACAGCCCGAGTACGGCCCGATTGTTGTGACGTTTCTCGCATCGAGTGCTGTTGGAGAGCGCTGTCGCTCCCACTATGTACAAAAACAGTGAATCGGAAGGTGAGTCGAGTCCGCCAGGGTGGCCGTCGCGTCAGGCTGTCGTTGCTTTCACTCTGTCCTCGTCGCTCGTGAGGACGTCGAGTCCCGTCTCCGGCGAGAAGAGATGGACGTGCTCTTCTTTGAACGTGATCTCGATCTGATCGCCGGTCTCCGGTTCGTAATCGGCCTCGACGCGCGCAATGAACTCCTCGCCGATATCGAGATGGAGATAGTTGTCGGAGCCGATCGGTTCGACGACCTCGACGGTCGTGGTAACCGTCTGATCGCCCGCCGTCCGGGTCGGCTTCACGTTTTCTGGACGAATGCCGAGGGTGAACCGCTGTCCACTGAGGCTGGTGTTGAGGTCGCCGCCGTACTCGCCCGAGAGCGTGTACTGGAACTGCCCATTGACTTCCGAGAGGCGGATCCCATCGCCGACTGCAGTGGCCTCGACGTCGATGAAGTTCATGGACGGGGAGCCGATGAAGCCACCGACGAACTCGTTGATCGGATTCTCGTAGACCTCTTTCGGCTGTCCGACCTGCTGGAGTTCGCCATCGTTGAGGATGACGATCCGGTCGCCCATCGTCATCGCTTCCTCCTGATCGTGAGTGACGTAGATCGAGGTGACACCGAGCTCCTCCTGTAGCCGCTGGATCTCGGTACGCATCGTGGTCCGTAGCTTCGCGTCCAGATTGCTGAGCGGCTCGTCGAACAGGAAGACACCCGGTTCACGGACGATACAGCGCCCGAGTGCGACACGCTGTTTCTGTCCGCCGGATAGCTGGTCCGGCTTGTCGCCCAGCAGATTTTCGATTCCCATCATCTCGGCGGCTTCGCGCACGCGGTCACGACGCTCCTCGGGCGACAGGTCGGTGCTCATCCGGAGCCCGAACTCCATGTTCTCGAAGACCGTTTTGTGTGGATACAGCGCGTAGTTCTGGAACACCATCGCCACGTCGCGGTTCTTCGCGTGGAGATCGGTGACGTCCTCGTCACCGATGTGTATCGTTCCTTCTGTGGCCGGTTCGAGGCCTGCAAGCATGCGCAGGGTGGTGGTCTTCCCACAACCGGAGGGGCCAACAACGGTGATGAACTCTCCGTCCTGAATATTCAGATCGAGGCCTTCGACGGCCACGACGGTTCCCTGGTCGTACTCCTTCCGAAGGTTCCTCACTGTAATGCTTGCCATTATTATTTGTGCCGGTATCGGAACGTATAACTCTTACTCAAGCGCTGTGAGGTGTGACGAAATAGGTCATCTTGCTTGTTAGCGCCGTTACAGTGGTCTTCCAGACGATTATGGAACTGATGATCCCGGACTCGTTGCTGGTCTCGTTGGTGGTTGTGACAGTTCGATGTTGATCGATCGGAGAATAGTACTGGCTTGGGAGGGTAGCCAGTCCGCATTATCGGCAGCAAAACCCAAACTATTAAATAATGGAAGTTATAATTCTTCAATGATTCATCCATGGATATGGACCGACGGACGGTACTTAAAGGCACAGGCGGAATTGTTGCGGCAAGCGCACTCGCAGGCTGTCTCGGCGGCGACGACGGGCCAGAAGGCGACATGGCCATCTGGCACGAGCTCGGCGAAGGTGAGCTGGCAATCTTCAACGACATGGTCGAGCAGTTCGAGGACGAGACCGACCACGACATCGCCGTCTCCGAGGTCGGTGACCTCGAAGACCGTGTCGAGACGGCTGTCGCAGCCGGCGAAGGGCCCGAAATGTGGTCGTGGGCGCACGACTGGGTCGGCAACCACTGGGACCGAGGCTTCCTCGCGGACGCTTCGGACGACCTGACGATCACCCTCGAAGATGAGTTCACGCCCCCTGCCGTTGAGGCGGTCCAGCCGCCGGGCACCGATGCTGTTGTCGGCCTCCCGGCCGCAGGCGAGACGATCTCGATGTTCTACAACCCCGACCTCATCGACGAGCCACCGGAGACCCTCGAGGAGGTCCTCGAGATCGCCGAGGAGTTCCACGACCCACAGCAGGGCCAGTACGGGTTCTCCCAGGACGTGAACGTGTACACGTTCAGCTGGGCACTGCAGGCATTCGGTTCCATGATCTTCGAGGTCGACGAGGACGGAGAGGCGCACCTCGGACTCGAGGACGACGAGATGCACGAAGGGATGGAGATCGTTCGGGACCTGTACGAGTACATGCCGCGTGACCTCGAGTACGACGCGCAGGTCTCGCCGTTCACCGGTGGCGACGTCCCGATCCACATGAACGGCCCGTGGGCGGTTAGCGACTTCAACGATGAGGATGCCACCTTCGAGGTTGCCGAGCTTCCCGCAATCGACGGCGGTGAGGCCGCTCCGTACACCGGTATCGATGTCTGGTACTTCTCCGACATGATCAACGAGGACGAGGACCGGAAAGACGTGACAATCGAGTTCGGAGAGTACTACACCACGAACGAGGAGTTCCAGCAGCGGTGGGCCGACGAGCAGTTCTACATCCCCGTCATTCAGGACATCGACGACGATGCACTCCCGGACGAGGTCGCGGCCTTCCAGTCCGCGTTCGAACAGGGTGTCGCGATGCCGGTCGACGCCCGGATGAACCAGGTCTGGGAGCCGTTCGAGGACGCGATCAGTGCGGTCCTTACAGACGACGGCGACATCGCCGAGGAGTTCGCCTCCGCGGCAGACTCCATCCGCGACAGTTGGGACGACGAGTAAGCATCTCATAGCAACATTCTTTCATGAGCTTCTCCAGTGAAAAAGCCGACCGGTCATGGGTAGCACAGCGTCTGCCCTCGAAAGACGATCAGGCGGGGCTGTTGGTCCTTCCGGGGTTGCTGACCTACGGGATCTTCATGCTCTATCCCATCATGTACCTGATCTTCCTCTCCTTTACCAACGCCGGTGGGGCAGAGGACCTCATTCAGGGCACGTATGATTTCATTGCGCTCGATAACTACGGTCGACTTGTTCAGGACAGCCAGTTCTGGACGTCGATGGGCGTTACATGGCTGTTCGTCTTCGTCAGTGTCGTTCTCAAGATCTTCTTCAGCATAGCGCTCGCACTCGTGTTCACGCACGACCGCGTCCGCGGCAAGCGGTACATGCGCGCGCTTGCGATCATCCCGCTTGGCCTGCCGCCGGTCTTTACGATCACCGTCTGGCGACAGTTGTTCAGTCCGGCACGCTTCGGGATCGTCAACGAGGTGTACATCAACATTGCTGGCTTCCTCGGACAGAATCCCGAGCCGATCGGCTGGTTCTTCAACCGCTGGATGGCCTTCTTCTCGTACGTCGTCACGGAGCTGTGGCTGGCGTACGCGTTCATGCTGATCATCATCGTCAGTGCACTGCAGGACGTCTCCAGTGAGCTGCACG
>PWHM01000132.1 GCA_003554915.1 Candidatus Nealsoniibacteriota bacterium | reverse complement strand
GGAGAAAAGCCGGAAACTATTGAAGAGGATTTAGAAGAAAAAGTCAGCGAAGAAGAAAGAGATGTGGAAAAAGAAGATACGGCTGAAGAAAGCACAAGAGAGGAAGAGGAGATCGAAGACATCGAAAAGGAAGAAGAAAGAGAGGTAATTGAAAAAAACACGGAAGAAGAAATAATTGACGAGGACGAAGAAGAAGAGAAAGATGACAAAGAGTCTTTCGCCTTTATGGAAAGAAGGGAAGACGAAGAGATTGTTCTGTCCATCGGAACACCGGAAGAAGTTATCGAGTATCCGAAAATCCGTGAAGAAAAAGACGACGAATACGTATCCTTTTGGGGAAGGATAGTTTCTTCTCCCGGTAGATTTTTTCCTTACCTTCTCTCCGTAGCCGGATTTGTTTTTCTATTCTCCGTTTTATTAAAAGCTTTGTTTATACGCCGACTCCATCTTCCCATGGTATTGGTCAATGAATTAATAATTGTCTTTATTCTCCTTTCCGCTTTTTTAACCAAACACGCCGTATTGCAACTTGTCGGTTTGGTGTAGTGATTAGTATAATTGTAAAAGATTCAACCTTACATAACAGTATTTGCAAAACTTCTGTGACAAGTGGAAATCCAAGCTTTCCATTTCCGCTCAAGAGCGGATTTTTTAATTTATGAAGGTAATCTGTGTTTTATTCTTTAAAAACCTTTTTACTTTAAAGCTATCAAATCGATTTTGCAATCTATAAAAGAAGTGCTATAATTTTCTAATTAGAAGAAAATCAATTACCGGCCTCCGAAATGGTTTCGGAGCGGTTAAATTGATTGTTAACATCATACAAAATTTATGAGACTAAAGTTTAAGCTCCTAATAGGTTTAATCGGGGCGCTTTTGGCGGTGGGAATAATTTTCCCCGGGAACTTTTCCGAAGCCGCTTCGGAAAACAAAATAATAACGGTTTCCCGTGATGCGGAAGAGGCCGTAATATCCAGAGGAGGAGAAGTTTTACAAAGATACCCCAATCAACTTCTGGTTGAAATTCCGGAAGGTGAAGAAGAGGCCCTTCTTGCTTCTGAAGAAATAGAATTTGTAAACACTCTTCCAAACAGAACCAAGTTGGAGGTTAAGGGATATGAATTCGATATAGAAGACCCTCCTATTTTTTTTGATAGATTCATGATAGGTGAATACGAAGAAGGTGAAAGAGGGCTTTACTTGATCCATATGATCGGTCCCATACATTCCGATTGGAAAGACGAACTGGAAGGCATTGGTGTTGAGCTAATCAATTATGTTCCGAATTACGCTTATTTGGTAGAGATGACTCCCGAATTGGCCGAGGAAGTGATAGATTTGGATTTTGTCGATTGGAAATATATTTACCATCCCGGTTTTAGAATTCAAAGAGGTATGTTTAGGGAAGAGGAACTGGGAAAAACAAACATTGACTTGGTTGAAGGGGCAAGCAGGAGTTCGCTCGAAAATATAGACGGCTTGGATATAATATCTTTCAGTGAGTTGTCCACTTACGGAGTTCGGGCGGTAGCAGAAATAGAGAAAGTGAGCGCATTTGTTGATCTGTCACACATACCGGAAGTTCATCACATATCCAACCATTTGGAGTTAACGCTTTATGACGAAATGGCCTCCCAAATAATAGGAGGCGGTCTTTGGGTAATGGATCCGGATAATGATCCGTATAATCCTTGGAGAGGGCATAATAATGAATTTAATTATGGAGCTCACGTAAATCACTTGGGTTGGTCCGGAGACGGTGTAACCGTAGCAATAGCCGACACGGGAATAAATTCCAGCCATCAGGATTTTCAAAACAGAGTTATCGGTGGTCATTATTGGCATGGAAATTCTTGGAGAGATGATCACGGTCACGGTACTCACGTTGCCGGATCGGCGGCGGGAAACACTTACGCAGGAACCGGTAGGACTGTAGATTCATTTAATGAAATAACCAGCTTAGGAAGTTATTATGCCGGACAAGGACTCGCTTATGACTCTAATCTTTATTCAGTGAAAGTTTTCGGCATGATGGGGCAACAGGCGGTATGGACAGGTCCTGAAGATTTTTTTGATGTAGTTCAAACTGCTGCTCAAAATTCCGATGCGTACATTCATTCCAATTCATGGGGTGCTAATGAGGACTTCGGAAAGTATACCAGAAAATCAGAAGCTTATGATGCAGCCGTACGTGATGCCAACAGAAGAACCGGATACAACGAACCGATGACAATAGTCACTGCTACCGGAAATGAAGGAAGGTATAATTCCGTTGGTACTCCCGCTACTGCTAAAAATGTGATATCGGTTGGTGCTACGGAAAATTTTCTTCCGGATGTAAGTACTTCGGGTATAGGATATATAGATAACCCCGACAATTTGGCTCCTTTCAGTTCAAAAGGGTGGACTGACGATAATCGAATTAAACCCGACTTAGTAGCGCCCGGAGCAGGTATAATATCCGCCTATGCCGATGGCACAAATTCTTATCGTGGTATGAGTGGCACGTCAATGTCCGCTCCCGCCGTAGCCGGTGCTGCCGCAGTGACGGTAGAGTGGTATGAAGACACTTACGGAGAAAAACCCAGCCCGGCCATGATAAAAGCACTACTTATCAATACCGCTTATGACTTGCAAGGAAACACCGGATCAATTCCCAATCGTGATGAAGGATGGGGGATGGTTAATCTACCGGCACTTATTGATGCTGATTCCGGGTTTGTTTTGGAAGATCAAAACAATCTATTGAGAACCAACGAGCAAAGTGAATATCAAATCAACTATCAAAGTAGCGGAGAGCCCTTGAAAATATCTCTTGTATGGACCGACAAAGAAGGCTCGGCCGGAAGCACCTATGCATTAAGAAATGATCTTGACCTGGAAGTTGTTTCACCCGGTGGAGATGTTTATACCGGTAATTCTTTTTCAAACGGATGGACACAGCCCAACCGGAATGCAATGAGTGATTTCGATACTTCCGGAGACGGAAGAGACAACGTAAACAACGTTGAAAATGTTTATATTCATCCCAATAACCTTGAAAGTGGTAATTACACGGTGCGTATAAATGCTGCTAATATTTCCGGAGATGCGAATAATGACGGACAAATGAATCAGGATTACGCTTTGGTTATTTATAACGGATACTATTCCGATGAAGAACCCCCGGAAGAGCCCGAGGATCCTAAAGAATATACTCTCGAAATAACTTCCGACGATGGTGGCTCGACCAACCCTTCCGAAGGAACTTACAGTCATACGGAGGGTGAGTCGTTAACTATTACCGCTTCCGCCGACAGCAGACATCAGTTTACCCGTTGGTCCGGAGACTGTTCGGGGACAGCTCCCACTTGCAGCGTTTTAATGACCGAGGATAAGCACGTCCATGCCAACTTTAAAGAGGAAGGTGAACCGGAAGAACCGGAAGATCCCGAAAAGCCGGAAGAGCCCGAGGAACCGGAAGAGCCCAGAAGATACATACTTGCAATAGGTTCAACTGCCGGAGGTTCAACCAGTCCTCCTGCGGGATTTCATAACTATCAAAGAGGTGAATCGGTGACGGTCACTGCTGTGGCTGATTCCGGTTATGAATTTTCTCGCTGGGCGGGAAGTTGCTCGGGTACGGGAAATTGTG
>PWHM01000135.1 GCA_003554915.1 Candidatus Nealsoniibacteriota bacterium | reverse complement strand
CAGGGACAAGGGGACAGGTCCATCGTCCCAGTTTAAAACCCCTCTATAGATAAATGGCAGTTGGAATTAGATTACTAAAATAACAAAAGTATTATTTAAAAAAATACTCAGGCTCTATGTGGATGGGACTTTTTTCTCATCTTTTACTTCTGTCTTCTGTCCTATAATAAGATATCCCCCATCTTAATCTTCCCCCACAGTGGGGGGGGAAGAAAAATGCCGTCGCAGAGATGGCCCAAGGCTAAGTACTGGTGGTTGGCTAGCCCTTGCCAGGTGGAATTCTCACCCGCTCAACACGTTGCGCTTTCACGGTGCACATCCCGCGTCCCTACGTTTTTCTTGTCTTCGGTATCTTCATCATCATCTTCTTCTTCTACTTCTTCTATCTCCAGCCCCTCTATCCTAATACGTTTTTCTCCGTTGTCTTCGTCTACCAGGTCGCCTTCAAGATTTTCTCCTTTTTTCCCATAGTGCTCCTGTATATGCTCCCAGCTGTCTTCGGGCTCAAAGGTTATATTAATGTACTGCTCGGACTTGCCGGGATTTCTAATTACAGCATAGAAGCTTCCGTCCGGTTTAACGTTAACACTACTGGAAGGAGAACCGCCTATGGCAATATATCCTGGTAGATCCACGCTGTTTCGAACCCTGGCCCCTTCCAGGAGGTTGCTTTCTGCAGAAACGTAAATGTAGCGTCCTTCTGACCAGGCTTCCGGTTCAATCCACACCTCGGCATCCCCGTAGTCGTCAGGTTTTTCCCATTCGTATTTTTCCAGTAGCATAACTTTTCTTTCCACCTCTTTTTTTTCGTCTTCTTTATCTTCATCTTTAACTTTATCTTCATCTTCATCGTCTCTTTCCACCAGTACTTCCTCTTTTTCCAGATCGCCAGGGACATACTCTACCTTGTTAATTATTTCATAGGCTATTTCTCCGTCGTCGTATTCGTATTTTCTCCGAAAGGGCCCTTCAAGGTTTTCTCCCCTTTCGCCGTAGGTTTCAATTATTTCTTTATTGTCCTCATCCTGATCCTCCGGGATAAATTTAACTTCTAGGGTGGTAAAAGCATTCCGCCCGTAACCATAACCATCCAGCACAAAACTCCCGTCTTCTTCCACGGTAGTAGAAGGGTAGCGTCCAAATGTTATCTCCTGGTAACCTTTTATATCTCTTCTTAGCCTTACTTTGGAACCAGGAAGCAAATTGCTTTTTCCTTTTACTTTTATATCTCCATCTTCAAAAATAACTTTACCTGTTATCCACACTTCCGGCGAGCCCTGTGCTGGCATCTCTTCTACTATTTCTTCTAATTCCATTTTGACTTTTTCTTTTTGGGTCTGCGGTTTTTTAACCTCTTCTCCCCCTTCACATCCGGATACAATAATCAACGAAAAAGCGATAAGCAGCGTCCATTTAATTTTGGTACACAATAACAACAATTCATCCACCCCCGTATATATTTTAATAATTGCAGTTTAGTGCCCGGCAGCAATAAAAATTAATTTATTATTGCTGGATTGGCACAAAAAGTGCCTCCCATATCTCCCAAATCAAAACAACTCGGTCGAAAACACAGTAGACAGCAACACAACCTATAACTGGCAATTAATTTAATGAGCTCCTTTTGATAAGCGCAATTACGCTGCAAAAAGGGATTGTTCTAGCGTAAGCTTGCATAATTTCTTGATATTTTGAGTGCAGCGCAAATGCCTTTCTTACTTAATCTATTGACAATGTTTTTGCCAAGTCATAAGAAATTACCTGATTTTTACCGGTGTTCTGGTACGCCGTTTCCTTATGCATTTTCTTTACTACCTGGGTTGTATTCAGACTACCCAGCTCTTCAATAACCCTTTCCAGGGTACCGCTCTCTTGGTCTGTAAGGGATTGAACCTTGAAATCTGGCGCAGGCTTAAAGCGGTACGCTACATCATCGTATAAAACCGTGTCGAAATGTACACCCCGACGATGAATCACTCAAAGCTTACCTGGAAGATCGCGGGATAAAGCCCGATAAGATCGGTTAAAGGTATTTGCTTTTATCTCATAATCGATGTTTTCATTTACTGCTTTTTGTAAATGGCCCGAACTTAAATCTTTACTGTCGCGTAAAACTAACTTATAAAGACCCATTTAATCATCCTTCCAGAAATTAACCCACATACATGGTTTAAGAATTGTCAAAGTGTATGGATATTATGTCAGGAGCTCGGCTACTATGAAAAGTGAAGCAAATACAATAAATAGCACCATATAGCAACATATTAGATAAAATATATATTCTACCAAAGGAATAAATTCCCTTTGAAAATTGTCTGTCTACTCGCAAATTCAGCTCTGCTTACTGCAATTTCTGATAAATATTGTAAATAGTATCAATTTCCTTTTGAAGTATTTCAATTCCTTTGTTAACATCGTCAAACGGATCAATATATTTTGTCATGAGATGATCGCAATAATAACCGTTTTCATAGAGTTCATCGATAATTTCATCATTTATTTGCTCATTGCTCCATTTTATTTTTTTAAACAGAAAATGGGGCTGCAGTTCAAAGCCAATTAAATTAAAATACCAGCAGTCATTTTCGTTTGTATACCACTCTATCCAGTACCCATCTTTTTTCTCATATTTCCTGGTATTTTTAAAGCGATTATCCCTTTCTAATGCTGAAAGTAATTTTTCAAAAAATTCTCTGCCCGGGTATTCTTGCAACTTCATATACGAAAACAGCTTTTTGACCCATTCATCATTTAATTTACTTACACGTTTTTGAACTTTTTTAAACTTCTCAAGCTCATCGGATCCTTTCTCGAAAGACTTTTTCCCCTTAGCAGAGTTGCACACTTTACAGCTAATAACATAATTTTCTAAATCATCTTCTCCACCGTCATATCTTGATTTCAAGTGGTCAATAGCAATGTTGGAAAAACCGTCCATATCTGATGAAAACTCTTTTTCACAATAAAAACACTTCGGTCTTTCTGCTCCTTTGTGTGCCTCAAACATTAACCTGGTAAGATCATATAAATAATTATTTATTTCCGTCATTACAGTACACTCCAATCATATATTCTGATTACCAATTACTTAAATAGCTTCCTCATTCCTTTACCTGCCATCCGACCTGCAGCCCTGCGGGCCACCCTTTTGCCCACCCTGCCCTTTTTCACAGCATTGACATCACCTAACAACCTTGCCAGCTTATAAAGGAAACTTCTCATTTTTAGTCCCTCCTTCACTTTTTTAATTCGTGCCGATTATATTTACCGGCCATAATAATTTTTGGCGTAGAGTGAACTTTGAAAGTTTAATCCTGCAGCTCAAATGATTTTCACATAACGAACTTTATCTGTAAAAAAGAAACCGCACTCTACCACTTTTTCACCGGTTATCTGCTCCCAGCAGCGGCGGTAGATCTCCAGCTGAGGGGCATAGTAATTCGCCAGCTCTTGGAGGTGGCTTTCGTCTTTAAGGGACGCGGGGACAGGTCCCTTGTCCCAAAAATATTATTTATATCCCCTTTCGAGATAGGACCTCCCGTGTTTACAACGTGTCGTGTTGTGTAGCATGCCAGGGCCTACGACTCCGGGGACACCTGCAACGTCTCGCCTTTTACGACGGTGCAGAATTAGCTTTCCAGTAGGGGAAAACTGT
>PWHM01000084.1 GCA_003554915.1 Candidatus Nealsoniibacteriota bacterium | reverse complement strand
TTTTACTGGATTATGCTAATGAAGTTGGAAAGATTGATTTACTTAAAGAGAGAGCTGATAGAAAGGGTTGGCCTGCTTTTGACTCTTTTCCTTTACCTTCCTATATTAGAGAGTATTTAAAGAAGCCGGAGATTTCCGAATTGATTCGCGAAAAAGGAATTAAAGCCGAGACATTAGCTTACTCTAAAGATTCTGTTACCACTCTAAAATTAAAAAAAGTTTTTGATAACTTATCTCCTTATGTTGGGATTCCGAGCAGAATTAAAAAATTTCTTGAGTTGACGGAACATCTCTTTTTTGATGAAGTGACAAAAGTCAAGGTTAAAAATTCTCCCCAATTAGTTTATGACCTAGAAATCCCTCGTACTCATAACTTTGTTGGAGGTCAGGGGATAGTCTTCTCCAATACAATCATTCAACACCAGCTGTGTCGGTGGAGCGATGCGGATATTATTATCATGGTAGCGGCGGGAGAAAGAGGCAATGAAGTGGCGGAGCTTCTTAATGAGCTTCCCGAGCTGGAAGACCCCAAAACGGGTAATCCGCTTATGGAAAGAACGGTTCTTATTGCCAACACCTCCAACATGCCCGTAGCGGCCAGAGAAGCCAGTGTTTATACCGGAATAACCATCGCCGAATATTTCAGGGATATGGGGCTTGACGTAGCTCTGATGGCCGATTCTACTTCCCGATGGGCCGAAGCTTTGAGAGAAATGTCGGCCAGGTTGGAAGAAATGCCCGGTGAAGAAGGGTATCCGGCTTATTTGGGTTCCAGAATTGCCGCCTTTTACGAAAGAGCCGGTCAAGTTAAATGCAAGGGAAAAAACGAAGAAGGGTCCTTGACCGTGATCGGTGCGGTTTCTCCTCCCGGAGGTGATCTTTCCGAGCCGGTTACTCAAAATACACTCCGAACCACCAAGGTTTTTTGGAGTCTGGAAGACGAGTTGGCCAACGCCAGACACTTCCCGGCTATAGATTGGCTTAACAGTTACTCACTTTACACTGAGGATCTGGATGATTATCTGGACGAAGAAATAGGAAGAAGTTTTCGAGAAGACAGAGTTGAAGCGATGAGGATTCTCTCCAAGGAAGCCGAGCTGGAAGAAATCGTCCGTCTGGTCGGCTTTGAAGCTTTGTCCGAAGACGACAAGCTGATTATGGAAACGGCCAAGGTCATAAGGGAGGATTTTTTGATGCAGAACGCTTTTGACGAAGTGGATACTTACACTTCACTTGAAAAACAATCCAACATGCTCGGAGAAATAATGAGTTTTTACAGAAAAGGCAAAAAGCAGGTTGAAGACGGTACGGAAATTAAAGAAGTGGCCACCGAAGAGGAAAAGGAAAGACTTTCCAATCTTAAATTCGAAGAAGAATAAATAAATATAAAAACTATGGCTGTAAAATACGAGGGATTAAAAGAAATTGTCGGCTCTTTGGTTTTAGTCGAAGGAGTCAAGAAAGTCAGCTACGAAGAATTGGTTAAAATCAAGACGGCCGACGGCAAAGAAAGAATGGGCAGGGTCTTGGAAGCCTCAGAGGGAAAAGCTTTGGTTCAGATGTTTGAAGAAACCAGGGGAATGGAACTGGAAGAGGCGGAAGCCGTCTTTTTGGGAGAAACTATGAAGCTGGATGTCAGTATGGATATGATGGGCAGAATTTTCGACGGAGCCGCCAAACCTTTGGACGGCCATCCCGAACCGATTGCCGACAAGTCGGTAGACATCAACGGAAACCCGATGAATCCTTACGCCCGGGAGTTTCCCGATGACTTCGTTCAGACCGGTATTTCGGCCATCGACGGACTGAATACCCTGGTACGCGGACAAAAGCTCCCCATCTTTTCCGGAGCGGGGCTTCCCCATTCCAAGATAGCCACTCAGATTGCCAGGCAGGCCGAAATGGGCGGAGATTTTTCGGTAGTTTTCGGAGCCATGGGAATTACTTTTGAAGAATCCAGATTTTTCGTTAACGAATTGGAAAAAACCGGCGCCCTGGACAGATCGATTCTCTTTTTGAATACCGCCGACGATCCGGTGATAGAAAGGGTGACTCTTCCCCGGATGGCTCTCACCGCCGCCGAATATTTGGCTTTTGACAAGGGTTACGACGTATTGGTGATTCTTACCGACATGACCAATTATTGCGAAGCTCTCCGTGAAGTTTCCGCGGCCAGAAAGGAAGTACCGGGAAGAAGAGGTTATCCCGGTTATCTGTATACCGACTTGGCCAGCATTTACGAAAGAGCGGGAATGATAGAAGGCAAACCCGGTTCGATTACTCAAATACCTATTTTGACGATGCCGGAAGACGATAAAACTCATCCGATTCCCGACTTGACCGGCTACATCACCGAAGGACAAATAATGGTTGACAGATCTCTCCACCAGTCGGGAATTTATCCGCCGATAAACGTATTACCCAGTCTTTCTCGACTCAGAGACGAGGGGATTGGAGAAGAAAAAACCAGAGATGACCACGACGGATTGGCTAATCAGCTCTTCGCTTCTTACGCCAGAGGCCAGGAGGTAAAGCAATTGGCCACTATTTTGGGAGAATCGGCTCTTTCCGACACGGACAAAGCCTACTTGAAGTTTTCCGACCTCTTTGAAGAAAAGTTTTTGGCTCAAAAGAAGACGGAAGACAGATCGATCGAAGAAACTCTCGACATCGGCTGGGAAATTCTTAAAGCACTGCCTCGAACGGAGCTGAAAAGAATCAAGGACGAAAAAATAAGTAAATATTTAGATGAAAAAGAAGATTAATCCCACAAGACAAGAGCTTTTAAAGCTTAAAAAGCAACTGAAAGTTGCCGAATCCGGACACGACCTTTTAAAAAACAAGCTGGACAGCTTAATTCAGGAATTCTTATCCCGGGTGAAAGAGTTTCAAAGCCTGAGAACGGAAGTGGAAGAGAAGATTCCCGCTTTGCTTATGGATTATCTGAAAGCGGAGAATAATTTGGGTGCCGGTAAAATGGACGCTCTCACCGCTCATATTCCCGAGGCCGAGCTGAGTGTAGAAAAGAAAAATATAATGGGAGTGAAGGTCGAAGAATATGAATTTAAAAACTTGGATGAAATAAAAGAGACCCCTTTCAGTGAAAAATCGGGAGATTACAATTTGGAAAAATCAAAGAAAAAAGCGTACGAACTTTTGGACAAACTTTTGAAATACGCTACGCTGGAGCAGAAAATAAAGCTCCTCGCTGAAGAGATTGAGAGTACCCGCCGGAGAGTCAATTCCTTGGAACACGTCTATATTCCGGAAATTAAGGAGTCTCAAAAATATATTACTCAGAAGTTGGAAGAAAAAGAACGGTTCGAGCGAACCGTTCTGATGAAGCTCAAGGACTTTTTGAATTAGTTTTTCAGCTTACATGTTCCCCCTTTACGTAGAAGGGGTTTTTATTTTATCACTAAAATTAGCTTTTCAACCGCTTCGGTTATTTTTCTGGTCGCCGTTCGAGATTTATTTTTTTCAATATAATCGATTGCTTTTTTAAAATTCTCCGTTAACTCTTGCTTTTCGGGAAGTTTTTCTCCGTCAAAAGTTACGTTTTGCTCATTTTCAAGCCAATTTATAAACTCTTCAACGTCTATCTCTTTTTCGATTAAACCGTAGGATATGTCATGACACATTACGGCGTCAATACTGAATTTTTCGGAAGCT
>PWHM01000044.1 GCA_003554915.1 Candidatus Nealsoniibacteriota bacterium | reverse complement strand
TGTTGTTCATTCCTGTTAAGCCTGTCCAATATCTCTTTAGGCATGCCAGCCTGTTTAGACACAATCTGTAGAAAACTGGGAACTGATTTAAGTCCAAAAAGATTTCGAATGGAAGTCTTTATACTTGGAACAGACATGCCTGTATCAGCAGCTACAGTAGCCTGATCAGCCATAAACTGAGCTATTTGATCAAGAGCCTGCTCATTCTTCTTAAGTAGTGCTATTTGGTCAAGAGTTTTTTGATCCCAAATAGCATAAACAATATTTGCTCCGTCTGGGCCACTAGATATATCATCGAAATGTATATTGCCAACAATCCCTTTAGACAAAAGATACTCAGTTGCTGCTTTTTCTGACCCTTTTTCTTCAGCTAAAGTCCTATAAAGCTCTTCTGCTGTTTGTGATTCTTTTATAGCAGGGTTTTCTTTTAAAATTTCTTTGATTCCGGCTTTAGCTTTTTTAGGCTGGTTTTTTAAAGACTCATGCCAAGTTAAAAGCTTATTAAGAGCTGAATCTGGAATATCTAGCTCATAAATATTTTCGTAGCGCTCTACATTAATATTAGATGCTTTTTTAAGAGCTCTAAGTACATTTTCTATAGCTCTAATCTCTTTGCCAATAGGAAGGTCAAAATTCTCTTTAGAGCTACGTAAAGAAGGTAAATATGATTTTTCAATATATTCAACTAAGCTATCACCTCTTTTAGATTTAGACCTCCAGCTAAAATACCCATGAGAGCGTTCTAAAGACTTAACAAATTTTAGTTCCTCAGTTTTTTCTTGAAAAGTATCTTTTAAATCTTTACCATCAATATGAATACCCACTTGTGAAACTAATGAAGAATAGTCTTCTGCTGTTTCTCGATCTTTTGCAAAATAAATACCACGCCCATATGCTTGACCACCAAATCCAGTGCTTATTTTATCTAGTCTAAAACGACCATGAGGAAACCCTGGCTCAGGAGCAAATTCATGAGGCGTAGTATGCCATGCTGCAGCCATAAGCTGAGGAGTATCAAACTCTGCTATGAGGGCATCTAGTTCGCTCTCAAACTCAGACTTTGGTTTTGCTGCCTTTGTATCTGCCCGTGTAAAGAACTTAGGAGTTATAGCAAACTTACCAGAAGAGTCCTCTGTTATTATTCCTCTCTTCTTAAGTGAGTCAATTGTGGACCTTAAGATGCCTGTTGCAGAATGCTTTTTCTTTCCCTTGATAAACTTCAGGGGCTCTCCATCCAAGATATGCTTTACAGCCTTCTCTTGAGGAGCAGATAATTTGTTAGAGAGCTTTATGGCGTGAAGTGTTTTTTCTTTTTCTTTTGGAGTTACTTTCTTCTTAGCTTTCTCCAGTAGAGCAGCTTTTTCTGTAAATAACTCCTGGAGTCGTGCCTTTTGTTCTTTAGTTCTTTTTGCCTTTGGAATAGCCCTTAGCTTTTTAGCCTCAGCATCCACATCAGCAACAGTTCTAACCTTCTTCTTCGCAGGCTTCTTCGCAGGCTTCTTCTCAACAATAGGCTCTGAAGGCGGGGGCTCTGCCTGGTCAATTAAGTTTCCAATCTCACGTAGCCTACTGATCTGTGCTTTTGTTTTTTCACCTTTAGGTATGGCTCGTAGTTCTTTTTGTTCTTTCTTGAGGGCATCAAGATTAGCTACAGGCTTCTTTACCTCAACAGGCTTTTTAGCAGGTTTAGCTGTAGGCTTAGCTATAGGCTTAGCTGTGGGCTTAGCATCTGGAGTATCAAGCTTAAAGAGATGTCCTTCAGCATCAATACCATTTATGCCATTGAAATTATTAACTGCTTTGACCCCAAGTTCTGCAAGTCGATTATGAACATAGACTTCAGGAACGGGGGCTCCTTCGGCATTTGCCTCCTCAAAGAGAGTATTGATAAACTTTTTGGACTTGTTGTTATTCCAGTCTATTGTAGAGCCCACGTCTTTTGTTTCTTTTACAGGGCCCATTGCTTTTGTAAGCTTAGCAATCTCTGTAGCACCTGTTATTTCTGAAGGGGCTGCTTGTGGGTCTAAGGCTACAAAGTTTCCTGTCTTTTTGTCAATGTCAACAAGACCACGACGCTTAAGGGCTTTAATCTGTTGAGCATAAACAATTGTTCCATCGGCCAGAGTTTGATTTTCATCCCAGTCTTTAAGAGGCTCACCTTTCTTAATTGCGTCATATATCTTCTGTGACTTTTTCTCTAAAGGCTTTGTCATAAGTTTCTCGCCTTTAGGGAAAGTCCTCGGAGTAGTTACAGGCTTTCCTTCATCCCCTCCAGGAGCAAGCTTCTGTACTTTAACGCCTCGTTTTATGAGGTCCTTAGCAACAGAAGTAGGCATCTTATCAATGTCAGCATCACTGAAGTTTTGTTCCTTAAGCTTTTTACGATCACTTTCTGGTAAAGTAAGTTTATCTACTTCAGCAGCTTTCTTTTTAACTTTACCTGCAAGCTTTGCATCTTCAGCAGCCGAGGCTTTATCACGTTGTTCTCTCACAGTTTGAAGCTTATCATCAACTTCTGCATAAGCAGCTTCAAGAGCTTCTTCTGCTTCTGCTACATCTTTTATTCCTTGCTTCTTCCGCCAAGCTTCAAACTTCTTTTTATTATTGCGTGCAATATCAAGCTGCTCTTCCTGAGCCATAAGAGACTTTATCTCTTTCTGGTACTCCGCAGGTGTTTTAGGAGCCACTTCTTCTGCATCTGGAGCTTTCTTCTTTTTCTCCACTTTAACATCAGGCTCTTTAACATCAGGCTTTTTAACCTCCTTCTTCTCAGGTTCTACCTTAGGTTCAGCCTTAGGTTCAGCCTTTTTTGCCTCTGCTTTAACTCGCTCTTTCTCACGGCGCTCATCAATTCTGGAGGCTTCACGAGCTACAACCTGTTGCGCGCCCAGAAGAATGTTATCACGCTCTGATTCTGGCACTTCAGCTAAGAGCTTTTTAATCCTTTGGATATGCCCTGTTTTCTGTATCTCTTTAACAATCTCTACGTCATCAGGTGTGAGCCCTGCATCAGTTAGTGCTTTAGGGTCCCTGCTGAAAACGTCAACTTCTTCTGTAGTCCACTCAGTAGCCATCTGAGCCATACGCCAGTAGTCTGTAACCTCAGGAGCTTCAACTCCCTTTTCTCCCTCAGGGGCTGCCTGATCAGCAGTAGCTGTTTGAGGACCACGTGCTCCTCGTGCAACTGCAGCTGGTACACCTGCTGCTACAGCTACAGTAGCTGCAGACTCAAGAGGCCTGCCAATATTTGCTACATATTCTTTGACCATTGCTCCAGCTTCTTGAGCTACTTCGGGGTCATTGTATATAGCATTCACAAGAGCAAGTGATTCTTGGCCAAATTCTTCAACAGCTGCTTTAGGTGCTTGTTTTGCAAATTCTGTAGCTATACGACGCATCAGACCGCCGTCACCAGTATTAATAGCTTTTACAAAAGCGTCTCGAGCACCTTTGCCCATGAAGCGTTCAACTAAAGCAGTTTGACCACCTATAAGAGTAAGAAGGCCTGCAGCAGCTCCTGTAGTTACAGCAGAACCAGGATTATCAATATCAAAGGAGTCATATACTTCAGCCCAGTTAGACCCAGTATACATACCTGTTACTTGAATACCTGCACCAAGCCTTGTAAGAGCTCTTTCTTTTAGAGCTTGTTTGGCCATAGTTTGAGCTGTAGCTGCTTCAATTG
>PWHM01000018.1 GCA_003554915.1 Candidatus Nealsoniibacteriota bacterium | reverse complement strand
GCACCAACTTTAATAACGGCAACTCCTCCCGTAAGCTTGGCGACTCTTTTCTGGAGGTTTTCTTTCTCATAATCGGAAGAAGAATTTTCAATCTGAGTCTTAATTTGATTTATTCTTTTTTGCAGATCTTTTTTCTCACCCTTTCCACCGGTAATCGTCGTTTCATTCTTAGTAGCGACAACCTTGTTGGCCGCTCCCAGCATTCGAGGTTCCACTTTTTCAAGCTTCAATCCGACGTCTTCGGAAACAACCTGTCCTCCGGTGACGGCGGCAATGTCTTTCAATACTTCCTTCTTTTTGTCACCGAATCCGGGAGCTTCTATGGCCAAAGTCTCAAAAGCTCCTCTGAGATTATTGAGAACCAATGTAGCCAATGCTTCTCCTTCAATTTCTTCGGCAATAATTACCAAGCTCTTATCTCCGGATTGAGACACTTTTTCCAAGACGGGTACTATATCCTTAGCTGCAGAAATCTTTTGATCGGTAATTAAAATCTTGGGGTCTTTATAGGAAGCTTCCATTCTTTCCGAATCGGTAACCATGTAGGGGGAAACGTATCCTTCATCCAATTGCAATCCTCTTACCACCTCTTTTTCCAAACCGAAGGTTTTCGATTCTTCAATGGTAACTACGCCGTCTTCTCCGGCCTCTTCCATAACTTCGGCGATAAGGTCACCCATCTGTTCATCCTCGGCGGAGATGGTGGCAACTTGAGCTATTTCTTCCTTTTTATCAATCTTTTGGGTCGATTTCTCCAAGGATTTTACAATAGCTTCCGTTCCTTTCTCAATTCCTCTTTTAAGAGAAAGCGGATCAGCTCCGGCGGTTACGTTTTTTAGTCCTTCGGAAATAATCGAGCGCGCCAAGAGGGTAGCGGTAGTGGTTCCGTCTCCGGCCGTATCGTTGGCCTTGGAAGCTACCTCTTTAACTATTTGGCAACCGATATTTTCCACTTCGTCCTTGAGGTCTATCTCGTCGGTAATGCTGACTCCGTCATTGGTAATCGTCGGAGATCCGAAAGCTTCGGAAAGTACCACGTTTCTGCCTCGGGGACCCAAGGTGTGCTTGACGGCATCAGCTAACTTGTCGGCTCCCGTCTTTAATTTTTTTCTGGCGTCTTCTCCGTAAAATATATTTTTGGGCATGACTGAATCTCTCTACTTCGAGCGAAAGCTCTTGGGTAAAGAGTGATTATTTTTCTACGATAGCTAATACGTCTTCTTCTTTCGCAATCAGGTATTCTTCTTCGTCGATCTCTATTTCATTAGGTCCGTATTTGGTAAAGATAACTTCTTCTCCCTTGGAAACTTCCGGTTTTATTCTTTTTCCGTCCTTATCCTTTTTTCCCGGACCGACGGCGACTACTTCTCCTCGTTCCGGTTTGCTTTCTCCGGCGGAGTCGGGAAGTAGGATACCTCCTTCCGTCTTTTCTTCTCTCTCTTTGGGTTTGATAACGATATTGTCAGATAGTGGTTTTAATTTCATAATTTTTTTATATTTTAACTTACAATGACGACCTTTTAGCAGAGCAATGCTCTAAGTGCTAAAGACATTATTATCAATAATTCCTCTTCTGTCAAGTCTTGATTTTGTACTGATTTATCGTCTCATTCTTAATCTTTGTCAAGTCCCCATTTGCCTTCAAGATACAAAATAATTTACCCAAAATCAGTTTCTTTATTTTGTATTCAACACAACTTGTTTGTTATCTACTGCTAATGTGATACAATGAGTTAAAATGACTCAACTTATAGCCCAATTACTGGCCGGAATAGTCACTCTTCAGCTGGCCTACAGTTACCTTCCCGGAGTCCATTTTGAGGGAAGCTTTGAAATGCTTCTTTTCGCCGGTGGAGTTTTAGGATTTTTGAACTTCTTTGTAAAACCGATCTTGAAGATAATTACCCTTCCTTTACGTATATTGACACTGGGACTTTTTTCTTTTATAATCAACATCGTCATAGTATATTTCGTGGATCTCGCATTCTACGAGCTTATTTTCGAAGGATTTTGGCCTTTGGTCTGGTTTATAGTTCTTCTGTGGATCGTTAATCTAATTTTATCCTTACTACTCAATTAACATGCAGCAATTCGAACAATTTTTACCCTACATGCAAATAATAATCGCCGGATTACTCGTCGCCGTTATTTTGCTTCAAAAAGGACGCGGTGCGATGGGTTCTTCTTTCGGTCAGGCGGGAGAATTCTCTTCGACCAGAAGAGGTCCGGAAAAGCATCTCTTTACTTTAACCATTGTATTGGGAATATTTTTCATTGGACTGGCAATTCTTAATTTACTGATCTAAATGAAGCTCACAGATAAAATAAGGGGCTTTGCTGAAAGCCTTAAAAGTTACATCGAAAACAGCGAAAGAAAGAACTTAATTTTAATAGGTTTTCTTTTGGGGTTTGCTCTTCTATTCATACTTTCATACTCCATCTATATAGCTAATACCGAAATAGTTCCCGCCTCCGGCGGAACTTACAGTGAAGGCTTTTTGGGCACTCCCCGTTTTATAAATCCGATCTACAGTCAAAACTCGGAAGTCGACGGAGATTTGACCGAAATTCTTTTTGCCGGCCTTATGAAGTACGACGAGAAAAACGAGCTCGTCCCCCATCTGGCCGAAAGCGTTCAAGGGGAGGGCGGCAGGGTTTTTGATGTAAAGCTCCGAGAAGACGCCTATTGGTCGGACGGAGAAAAAATAACCGCCGATGACGTAATATTTACCGTGGAAACGATCCAGAGCCGCTCAATTCAGAGTCCTTTGCGGGTAAGCTGGGAGGGTGTTTCAATTGAAAAATTATCGGAAACGGAAGTCCGTTTTCGGTTGGAAACTTCTTCTCCTCTCTTTATAGAAAAGCTAACCCTCAAACCGATTCCGAAGCATTTATGGGAAGACGTTACTCCGGATGATTTTCAGTTTTCGGAACACAATTTAAACCCGGTAACTTCCGGAGCTTACAAAGTAAAAAAGGCGGATAGGGAAAGTGTCGAATTAATCACTCTGGAAAGAAATCCGCATTACTTCGGAGAAAAGCCCTACATCGACACCCTGGAGTTTCACTTTTTCAAAAGCGAAGAAGATCTCATAAGCAATAAGAGTGAATTGGACGGCTTCGCACTTCCGAGCATAAAAAACGAGGTCAACACTTCTTTCGAAGAATATTCCTTTCATTTGCCACGCTACTTCGCAATCTTTTTCAATCTCAACCACTTCGATGAAGAGGTAAGAAAAGCTCTGGCCTACGGCACCGACAAAGATTCCATTTTGTCTCTTTTGGAAAAGGTGGAAGAAGCGAACTCTCCGATAATCCCCAGCTTTTACGGACTTTCCGAACCGGAAGTAATTTACGAATATGATCCGGAAAAGGCCGAAAGTCTTTTAAAAGAAGAGGGATACGAAAGAGGAGATCAATATTTCGAAAAGATAATCAGGGAGGAAAGATCCTTCGAATTTACGGAGAGACTCAGAGAAGACGACCAAGGGGAGGAAGTAAGGGAGCTTCAAAGATGTTTGATCGAACTGACCGAAGAGCACGAAGATCTTTTTCCGGAAGAAGAGATTACCGGCTATCTTGATGAAGACACCAAAGAGGCGGTAAACAGGTTTCAAGTTCTCTTCAGAGAGGATATTTTGGACCCGCACAACTTTGAAAATCCGACCGGAATAGTAGCTTCCTCGACCAGAGCCAAATTGAACG
>PWHM01000098.1 GCA_003554915.1 Candidatus Nealsoniibacteriota bacterium | reverse complement strand
ATCTTCATCCTCTTCCTCTTCTATTTTCTTTTTTATTTTTTTATGTGAATACATAACGGTCGTATGATCTTTTCCTCCTATTTTTTTCCCTATGAAAGGGAATGAATATTCCAATTCTTCTCTGAATAAATACATAGCTATCTGTCTTGGTTTGACAATTTCTTTTTTTCTTGAGCTTCCTTTTATATCACTTTCGGAAATATCATAAAACTTACTTACCGCTTTCATGATTTGATCGGATGATACGTTTTTAGTGGGAGATTCAAGTATATTTTTAAGAATTTTTTTTGCTTCTTCAATAGTTATTTTTCTTCCGGTTAATTTTTGATGAGCTACCAATTTATTCAGTGCACCTTCCAACTCTCTTATATTTTTTTGAATATTTTCCGCAATATAAGAGCAAACTTCTTCAGAAATATTCATTTCTTTTTCTTGAGTTTTGTTTTGAAGTATAGCTAACCTGGTTTCCAGATCGGGAAAATTAATATCGGCTATCATCCCCCCTTCGAAGCGAGATCTGAGTCTTTCCGTCAAGGCTCTTATTGATTTCGGAGGTCTATCGGAAGAAAGAATAATTTGCTTGTTTTTTTCATAGAGATCATTGAAAGTATGAAAGAATTCCTCTTGAGTTTTTTCTTTTCCCGATAAAAATTGAATGTCGTCTATTATTAAAACGTCTATATCCTTATAAGTTGATTTGAATTTTTCCATCTCTCCATTTCTTATACCGTTTACCACTCCGGTGATAAATTTTTGGGCGGGAATATATTTTGCTTTTTTAGAGGATTTTGCTACTTTGTTTCCTATGGCTTGTAAAAGGTGAGTCTTTCCCAAACCGACTTTTCCGTAAATGAAAAGAGGATTATATACCGAACCCGGATTTTCCGCTACTGCATAAGCTGCTGCGTGGGAAAGCTCGTTAAAGGGACCGACTACGAAGTTTTCAAAAGTATATTTTTGATTCAGGTTGGTATTTTTATCAACATTCAGCTGCTCAAATTCCATCTGTTTTTCATCCTCTATTTTTTTGGGCTTTTTCTTCTTTTCTTTCTTCTCTTCTTTTTTTATTATGAAATCTATCGATTCTACTTCCTCCTCCAGATTATTGGCGGCTTTTAGAATGGTATCACTGTGTTTGTTTTGGAGCCATTCCCTGGTAAATGAATTGGGAACGGCTACTTTTATTTTTCCATTATTAAATTCGAGAAGCCGGGTATTTTTAAACCAAGTGTTAAAATTGGCCTGAGAAATATTCAATTGAACCTCTGCCAAAACGGCTTGCCAAAATTTTTCTTCTTTCATTTTTTATTGTTTTTTTACTGGAAGAATTATAACATAAATGAAAATTGAGGAAAACTCCATAAAAGTGGAAAAATTTGTGGATAAATTGTTTAAAAGTTATTAAAATAGTTGAAAAAATAAAAAGTATTAAAATTTCCCAATCTTAAATATATAGCTGAAATCAGTTTTTTTCGGGGAAGTTTTCCACAAGTTTTAAAGGAAATTTAAATTTCTTATTTTGACTTTTGTCGTGTTTTCAATTAAAATTCGAAATAGTATTCATAAAATGATTATAAAATGTCCAAAACTTACAACCCGAGCAAAAGAAAAAGGAAAAAGAAACACGGCTTTTTAAAACGAAAAGAGACCAAAAGTGGAAGAAAGATATTGAAGAGGAGAAGAAAAAAGGGAAGAAAAAAACTTTCCGCTTAATCTCTTTAATAAAGAACAAAAGCACATGCTTCCCCGAGAAAACAGATTAAAAAAGAAAAAGGAGTTTGATCTTACTTTTAAAAAGGGGGGCGTCTTTGAAAGCAACGTGTTGGAAATGAGGGTTCTTGAGGAAGTGAACGGAAATAAAAAAATAGGTTTTGTGGCACCGGTTAAGAAATTTAAAAAAGCGGCGGGAAGAAACAAGATGAAGAGAAAAATGAGAGAGGCCGCAAAAGTTTTTTTAACCGATTTGACCGAAAACGTAAATATTATCTTTATAGCCAAAAAAGAAGCCGAGGAGAGAAGTGTAAGTAATTTGAGAGAGGATGTAAGGAAATTGTTAACAAAAGCTAATATATTGAAAAATGATAGGTAATTTTTTTTACGCGACTTTTTATCAACCGCTATTTAATTTATTAATCTTTCTCTACAACAGCGTGGGGGATTTGGGAGTGGCGGTTATTTTAATAACTCTTATCGTTAAAGGAATTCTTTACCCGATTTCGGCTAAGGCGACCAAATCACAAAAAGCACTTAAAGAGCTTCAGCCGAAAGTTAAAGAGCTTCAGGAAAAGTATGAGGACGATAAGGAAAAACAGGCGGAAAAGGTTTTGGAGCTCTACAATAAAGAAGGGGTGAGCCCTTTTTCCGGTATATTCCCTCTTTTTATTCAGTTTCCGATTATCATAGCTCTTTTTCAGATATTCAGGAGAGGATTGGGAGCCGACCAACTGGTTCACCTTTACGACTTCATACAGCAACCGGAGATAATCGATTACTTGTCCTTCGGGCTTTTGGATCTCTCCGAACCGAATATTGTTTTGGCAGTTTTAGCCGGGATAGGACAATTTATTCAAGTGAGAATAACTATGCCTTCTTCCGAAGAGGACAAAGAAGAAAAAGGCTTCGGTTCGATGATGAAAAGCCAAATGAAATTCGTTTTACCGATTTTTACAATCTTTATTCTTACCCGACTGCCTTCGGCGGTAGGAGTGTACTGGATAATAACGGTAATTTTTTCCGTCTTTCAACACCGCTTAATTAAAAAATAAGTTTATGTTAGAAAAAAAAGATATTGAAAAAATTAAAAACTTGTCTTCGGGATTTTTTAATAAAATTGATTCGAACGCCAAGGTAAATGTTGAAAAAAGAGATGATGACAACGTTGAAATTTCCATAAAAATGGTAGAACCCCAGGTTTTAATAGGAGAAAACGGAGAGACTTTAAGAAGAACGGAAAGACTTCTCAGGTTAGCTCTCAGAAATAATATCGACAAGAAGTTCTACGTTAATTTGGATATCAACGATTACAAGAAAAAAAGAAGAGAATATCTGGAAGAAAAAGCCAGAGAAGCGGCCGATGAAGTTTCTCTTACCGGTGTGGAAAAGAAAATGCCGGCTTTACCGGCTGCTGAAAGAAGAATTATTCATATGGAGCTCCAAAACAGGGAGGACGTAGAAACCGAAAGCAGAGGAAAAGAACCCGACAGACAGGTTATTATTAAACCGAACTAAAAACCTTCCCTTTCCTTTCTTTCTTTAATTCTTCTTATTTCTTCCGGAGTGGAGGTTATTATCTGGTCTTCGGCATCGGAGGCCACTACTTTTATGGATACATGTTTTTTCCCGGCGAAAAATATTCCTTCTCCCACTTCTCCCTCAAGCAATATATATTTTTCCTGATCGGTTAGATTGAAGGTGTTTTGAATCATATCAATCACGGCCGATGATTGTTTGAGTAAGAATCTCAATGCGGAGTTGGTAATTATCGGTTTGCCGTATTCGGATTTCATAAAGTCGGCTACGTCTTGAGTGATAGTGGTTACTCCCAATCCGTATTTACGGGCTCTTTTTACCAAACCGAAGAGAAAAGACGCTCCGTCTTCATTTTCCATCAATACCCAAGCCTCGTCCACAACCAAAATTCTTCTCTTTTTCGATTGAGTTACGACTTTCCATATAAAACGCATTACGATAAACATCGCCATCGGACGAAGCT
>PWHM01000113.1 GCA_003554915.1 Candidatus Nealsoniibacteriota bacterium | reverse complement strand
TCTTCAATCAATTCCGAGGCCTTTTTCCTGTCGGAAGCGGCGTGGAATCTTCAATCAATTCCGAGGCCTTTTTCCTGTCGGAAGCGGCCGCGAGCTTTTCAACTAAAAGCGTCGGGCCTTCCCCCGATTTAGTCTGGGTTTGCGGGCTTTGTTGAGAAAGCCCGTTAAATCTAACAAACTAAATATCGTAAAAATTAAACATTTATATGTTCAGAAAAAAAGTAAAGCTTATTAAACTTTACATCTTAACCTCGATATTAACTCCGTTGGGCAAGGTGAGGTTTCTGAGTGCGTCCAATACTTTTGGGCTTGCGTCCAACACGTCAATCAGTCTTTTGTGCACCCTGACCTCGTATTGCTCTTTTGACTTGTTGTTAACGAAAGTTGATCTGTTTACCGTATACTTTTTTATTTCGGTAGGTAAGGGAGTGGGACCCGAGATCTCACTCCCATACCTGGTTGCAGTTTCAACGATCTGTTCCGCGCTACTGTCGATTACCTTGTGATCGTATCCTTTCAACTTAATTCTTATCTTATTGAGATTTTCTTCCTTTTTGGCCATAATCCGCTATTTGATAATTTTCGTCACTACTCCCGCTCCTACCGTCTTACCTCCTTCTCGAATTGCGAATCTCTGCTCTTCTTCCAGTGCAATGGGGGCAATCAGCTTAATCTCCAATTCGGCGGTATCACCGGGCATAACCATTTCGGTTCCTTTCTTGAGTTCGACCTCGCCGGTTACATCCGTAGTTCGGAAATAAAACTGGGGTTTGTATCCGTTGAAAAACGGAGTATGTCGCCCCCCTTCGTCCTTATCCAGGATGTAGACTTCGGCTTCGAATTCCGTATGAGGAGTAATCGAGCCGGGTTCGGCCAGAACTTGTCCTCTTTCGATTTCATCTTTCTTGGTTCCTCTCAGAAGAAGTCCGGCGTTGTCTCCGGCTTCACCTCTGTCCAAACTCTTGTTAAACATCTCAATGCTGACCACCGTGGTCTTGTCTATGTCGTCCTTGAGTCCAATGATGTCAACTTCGTCCTTGGCGTTTATTACTCCCCTTTCAATCCTTCCGGTAGCCACGGTTCCTCTTCCTTCAATCGAAAAGATGTCTTCAATAGCCATAAGGAAGGGTTTGTCAATGTCTCTTTCCGGTTCGGGAATGTAGTCATCCAAAGCTTCCACCAATTCGATAATGGGCTTTACCGATTCGTCGTCGGCACTATCGGCTTCAAAGGCCTTCAGGGCGGATCCCTTTATGACCGGAACGTTGTCTCCGTCGTATTCGTATTTATTAAGAAGCTCTCTCACTTCCGATTCCACCAATTCTATCATTTCCGGGTCGTCCACCATATCCGTTTTGTTTAAAAAGACAACCAAAGAAGGAAGTCCCACCTGCCTGGCGAGAAGGATATGCTCTCTGGTTTGGGGCATCGGTCCGTCGGCGGCGGAAACCACTAAGATGGCTCCGTCCATTTGTGCGGCCCCGGTAATCATATTTTTAACGTAGTCGGCGTGTCCCGGACAGTCAATGTGGGCGTAGTGCCTTTTTTCCGTTTCATATTCTTGGTGAGATACAGCAATAGTGATTCCCCTCGCTTTTTCTTCGGGAGCGGAATCGATATCTTCAATGCTCGCCGTCATACCGGAAAGCCCCTGCATGTTCAAAGTTTTCAGAATTGCAGCGGTAAGAGTGGTCTTACCGTGGTCTACGTGACCGATGGTTCCGATATTAAGATGTGGTTTTGATCTTTCGTATTTTTCAGCCATATTTTTGTGGTTAATTAAACAAGAAGTACTTGTTTAATGCTTTTAATAATTATTAATTCCAATGCTTTATTATATTACAATAATTTCCATCAAAAGTCCAATTTATCCGTCATCCTGAAATAACCCCACCCGTCATCCTGAGCGTACACCCCTCGTCATTTCCGCGTTTCCTTTCGTCATTCCCGCAACACCCTACCTCGTCATTCCCGCACCTCCTTTCGTCATTCCCGCGAAAGCGGGAATCCCTTTATACTACCGGTTTTATGAGATTCCCGATCGGGATCGGGAATGACAAGTTCCTCGCCCCCCGTCATTCCCGCGAAAGCGGGAATCTCTTTGTATTACCAATTCCTATGAGATTCCTAATCAAGTTGGGAATAACACGAGGGTGCGTCTATGGGATTCCCAATCAAGTTGGGAATGACGAGAGAGGAGTATTCGTCATTCCCGTACTTCCCTCCGTCATTCCCGCGAAAGCGGGAATCTCTTTGTATTACCAATTCCTATGGGATTCCCGATCGGGGTCGGGAATGACAGAGGGGGTGCTCGTCATTCCCGCAACACCCTACCTCGTCATTCCCGCGGAAGCGGGAATCTCTTTGTATTACCGGTTTTATGAGATTCCCGATCGGGGTCGGGAATAACGATGATTGTGAAATCAGGAATGACGAAGGTGCGTCTCCCTTCCGCAATTTAAATGTTCAAAAATTAAAATAGCTCACTTTACTCCCTTTGTCAAACTTTTATCTGCTTTCCTTGATTTCTTCCGCTACGTTGGCCGGAACCCGCTTGTATTCCAAGAATTCCATGGTGAAGTTGCCCCTTCCCTCGGTGAGAGATCTGAGAGTGGTAACGTAACCGAACATTTCGGCCAAAGGCACCTTGGCTCTGATAATCTTTATATCCATTTTCCCCTTGGTGTTTTCCGTTTTCTGGATCTCTCCTCTTCGAGAAGAAAGATCCCCGACGATGTCACCCAAAAACTCGGAAGGAATGGTTACTTCCACTTTCATGAAAGGTTCCAAAAGGACCGGGCTGGCCTTTGTGCAGGCGTCTTTAAAAGCCATAGAACCGGCAATTTTGAAGGCCATTTTCGAAGAATCCACTTCGTGATAGGATCCGTCGAAAAGCGTGGCCTTGATTCCGACCAGCGGATATCCGGCCACCACTCCCTCGTCCATAACTTCTCCGATTCCCTTTTCGACCGCCGGGATGTATTCCTGAGGAATAACTCCGCCGGTGATTTCATCCACGAATTCCAAGCGGTCCTCTTTCTTTTCGCTGTCGTACTCCATCGGTTCTATCTTCATCTTTACGTGTCCGTATTGCCCGCGACCACCGGATTGCTTAACGTACTCGGTCTCCGCTTCCGCTTCCCTGCGGATGGTTTCTCTGTAAGCTACTTGGGGCTGGCCGACTTCCGCCTCCACCCCGAATTCTCTCTTTAATCTGTTGATTATGATGTCCAGGTGAAGCTCTCCCATTCCGGAAATAATCGTCTCACCGGTTTCTATGTCTCCCTTCACCTTGAAGGTGGGGTCTTCCTGGCCCAGTTTTCTCAGAGCTAATCCCATCTTTTCCTGGTCTTCCCTGCTTTTCGGTTCAACTTTAATTGAAACTACCGGATCGGGAAAAGTGATGTTTTCAAGCATTACCGGCTCTTTGGGATCACAAAGCGTATCTCCGGTCGCCGTTTCGTCCAATCCGACCAAGGCGACTATGTCCCCGGCGTAAATCTCTTCCAGTTCTTCTCTTTCGTTGGCGTGCATTCTCAAAATCCTGTTGATTCTTTCTTTTTTCCCCGTCGTCGAATTTATTACGTTCGATCCACCGGACAACGTTCCGGAATAAACTCTAACGAAAGTTAGGCTACCTACGTAAGGATCACTGGCCAGCTTGAAAGCCAAAGCGGCGAAAGGTTCGTCGTCCCTCGCATTTCTGGTCATCTCCTCATCGGTTTCCGGATCTTTTCCTTTTACCGGTGGAAG
>PWHM01000043.1 GCA_003554915.1 Candidatus Nealsoniibacteriota bacterium | reverse complement strand
TTTACCTGCCCCTGTTGATGGAGTAAATACAGTTGATGATACTCATTGGGGTGTGGATGAGAATGGTCACGGCACATTTGTATCCGGGATTATTGCTGCTCTTGATAATAACCTGGGCGTGGTTGGGGTGGCTCCAGAATCAGATCTTTATGCTGTAAAGGTTTTGGATGAAGAGGGCGTGGGGCCCTTAAGCTCTGTAATAGAAGGATTGGAGTGGTCTGTAAATAGTGATATACCAATTATAAATATGAGCTTTGGAATCGAAGATTACTCAGAATCTTTAGATGAGGCCTGTCAGACTGCTTATGATGAAGGGCATTTATTGATAGCAGCTGCAGGAAATGATGGGGAAGAAGATAATGTCTCCTACCCAGCCAGATATAATTCTGTCATAGCTGTGGCTGCTTCTGATGAAAATGACAATATTGCTGATTTTTCTGATACCGGGGATGAGATTGAACTTATAGCGCCGGGTAAAGATATTGTCAGTACCTATCCTGATGATAGGTATGCTGAAGGTGAAGGCACTTCCTACTCTGCTTCCCATGTGACAGGCATAGCAGCTTTACTTAAAGCAAAAGATGCCAGCATATCCAATAATCAGATGAGAAGTGTTATACAGGAAACAGCCGAGGATTTAGGCCTGTCAGATAATGAGCAGGGATATGGACTTTCGAGAGCAGACAGAGTAACTGCGGAAGCAGAAGAAGAGGAGGAGTCAGTGGTGACAGTGGTAGAGATTGTTTCTGGCGCAGACCCTGCATTAATTCCCAAAGATGATGAGAATTTGTATGAGTATGAAGCTAGAGTTTATGATCAATATGGAGAGGTAATGGAGGATGAGGAGGTAGTCTGGTCATTGGAGAAATTGAGTGATTTTAACCAGCTTTATGTTGAGTTAAATGAAAGCGAATTAACAATCCAGGCTGAGGCAGAAGAAGATGATATCAAGCTCACTGCTGTGTCTGAGACTGATGAGGATATATATGATATTAAAGAAGTTAGCCTGAAATATGATTTTGAGTTGAGAGAGGGGATAATTAAGCTTTTGAACAGAAAGGATGGATTTATTCTGGCATTACCTCAGGGTATTGTTACAGTACCTTTTGAGGGAGAGAGATTAGAGGAGATTAACATTGATGAATACAGTGTTAATGAATTTGTAAAGATTAATGAAGAGATAATATTTGATTTTACAGAGTTAAAATTAGAGGACAGGAGAGAAGAATATGAGGAGGAGCTGACCTTTGTTCTTAAAGATGAAGAAGGGAAAGTACTGGCTAAACTGGTAGTTGAGATTGCTGAAGAAAAGTGAAATTGCGGAGAAGGAGTTTGCTTTTTTTGTCGCTCTTATTAATATAAGAGCGCGGCTGTTAGGCATTATTGTTATTATATCGATACCTCATGGCAGGTTGAATTGAGCCTGGCTATAATGATGCTGTTCTTACACTGCTGACAAATGTCCTTACTTAAAATTAGCTGTTTAACCTAATTTTGCCCCTTATGAGAAAGGTTTTTTGTATTTGATGTTGAATAAAATATTACCAAGCAGAACTCTGCAGTATTACCAAGCAGACTTCTGCAGGTAAAAAATAAAGAATGGTGGTGCAGCTATGAAAAAATTTAAAAAGCTTTATAAAGCAGTAGTTTTTCTTATTTTGCTGGTGTTTATCTTGTCCGGTTGTTCCGGGGATATATTTGGTTTGAGAGATAATGATAATGAGATCAACCTTGATAAAGCCTACAATGTAGTTCAGGAATATTTTACCTTCTCTTACCCGGGCAGCTGGAATGTTATTGAGGAGCTTTCTTTTGAGGATGAAGAGGTTACCTTTTTGATTGCTCTCACCGATATCAACGAGAAACTAATCAGGTCAACAGATGGCTTAATTTTCTTGATGGTTGACAATTTTCATTTGTTCACGATGGAATATCATCTTTCTCCTGAGAGAAAGAATTACTCGGAAGAGGAATTTTGGGCGGAAATCGAAGAGATAGAGGCTAAATATCTAGAGGAGCAGGATTTTCCCTATGGAAATTTAGAGATGATTGATAAATATAATTTTGAGCTGGGAGGCCTGCCAGCCCGACGGCTGATATTTTCACTTGAAGACCTCGATGCTGGAGAACTAATCGAGCTGGTCGAAACCTGGGGTATTTTTGAAATTGGAGCAGAGTATCTGTTTGATTATTTTCTGGATGATTATAGGGCTGAACTGGTAGTCTTTCTTCACAATGAACAGATCCATTCCACTCAGTACATTACACCTATTGATAATTACAGCCGGAATCTGCTGACAGCGATTTATGATACTTTTGAGTTCGGGAATAATAATTAGTTAAAGATGATAGAATATATCAGAGCCTTAACAATGCATCTGGAAGGTAAGGTGGCGTTATAATGTCAGGCAATTGCCGGTGAAAATATAGTAGGAGGTCTTGCAGGAATTAATGAAACGGGTACAGCTATCTTTATCTGATGTGGGAGTAATATTTAAACAACTTCATTTTGTCCGGAAATAAAAGCCAGAGCTTTTTGCAGGACTTTGTGAATAATTATTTAAGTTTACAATAAAGATTATTTTTTATTCGCTGGTAAAATTTTGTAAAGGTTTTTTATTAATTTATCATCAAGGTGCAGTTGTTCCAGTTAGGAGATCTGGCACAAAAGTTCAGTTAGGCAATACTATTTCCGAGGGAAGAACTTCTTCTATTAGAGGGGGGAGCAGATGTTAAGTAAGAGGGTTAAGTTTTTGGGGTTACTAATTTTTATTGCAGGTATAGCAATAACGATGACAGCCTGCGATATGGGTGATGGTCCTGCTGATGAGATAAGAGAAGATACCTACACTGTTTCTGTACAGGTTGAGGAAGAGGTAGAGTTTAAAACAGGGAAACCTTTAGCTTTTGAAGGTGGGGTCATGATAGATCCTGGGACTCAAGATATATTTGAGGGCTCTAAGGTTAAGGTTACAAAGGTAACTGAACTTGAAAAAACACTCCCTTCTCATTTGAAGCCTGCGGGCAAAATAATTAATTTTGAATTTAGCAATATAGAGTTTAGTGAAAAAATAACAATTCGCATACCTGCGGAAGAAAATATTGATATCGAAAACTCTGGTCTTTACTATTATGATGAAGATAAAGAGGAATGGATTAAACAGGAGGCAGAGTTTGAATATGGAGCTTTCGTAGCCACAGTTAGCAATTTTTCAACTTATGCAGTTTTAGAAGAAGAGAAAATTGAAAAGAAGATTGATGTCCCGTACATTCATCAAATTGATGATACAAGTATTAGCAATACTTGGACAGATGAATTTAACGGGCAATTTGCTTGTGGTGCTACTTCAGCAGTTATGATAGCGGCATATTTTGATAAGAAGTATGATATTTTAGGAGGTGATTTTAGCGATAAATATGGAAAATATGTCAGCAGAAAATACACAAATAAATTTGATTATTTTTTTAAGTTTGTTACTGATCTATCAGAGCCCTACCCTGGGAGAAATACTTATAAAAATATTGTTGGTGCAGGAGCTTTTGGTTATACACATAGAGATGATGATGGACCAGGCAATTGGACTAAAGACGCTTTTGCTACTCGTCCTAGAATTAAAGACTATTTTGATGCTCATAATATTGAGCCTGTTTATAGTGAAATAGTTGAGTTTGAAGATTCCAATCTGGAAGCTGATATCAGGGAGATTATAAATAAACCTGAGGGTGATATTTATTTAGAAGATGTTATTAATATTAAAGCTTTAGAAACAGATGGTCGTGGTGATAGGATGGTTGAATCTTTTGAT
>PWHM01000079.1 GCA_003554915.1 Candidatus Nealsoniibacteriota bacterium | reverse complement strand
GTTGTTAAGCTCAGAAGTGGGGAGATAAGCTTTTTGGAGGAGAGCCTCTTAAGAGTCGGTGCCGGAGTTTCCCTTCCCAGACTTTCCAAATTCTGTTTTGAGAACTCCTTAAAAGGACTGGAATGGGCGATGGGAGTACCCGGAACTCTGGGGGGAGCGGTCTACGGCAACGCCGGTGCTTTCGGCGACTCGATGGCCGACTTGATAGAAGAAGTCGAGGTTTTGGAAAACGGAAAAAAAAGAGTTCTGAAAGTGGAAGAAATAAACTTTTCCTACAGGACGAGTACTTTTAAAGAAAACGGTTCGGTAATTCTTTCCGCCGCGTTGAGATTTAAAAAGGGTGACAAGAAAAAAATTGAAGAAAAGATTAATAAATACTTGGAAATCAGAGAAGGAAACCACCCGATGGACAAGCCGTCGGCCGGAAGCGTTTTTAAAAATCCGGAAACGAAATTGGAAAATCCGGAGCTTGTTGAAAAATTTCCACTTTTGAAAGATTTCAATCGAAAAGAGATAATTCCGGCCGGATACTTGATAGAAAAGGCGGGTCTAAAAGGAAAAACCATCGGTAAAGCGAAGGTTTCAGTCAAGCACGCCAATTTCATAGTTAATGAAGGTGGAGCCGATTCCGAGGAAGTTAAAGAGCTCATTGATCTCATTGGGAGGGAGGTGAAAAAGGAGTTTGATGTGGATTTGAAAAGAGAAATAAGATACATTTAAAAATCCTTAATCAATTAAAAAATATGGAGATCAGAATCAGAACCAAAAATATGGAGCTCACCGATCATTTGGAAAAATACATTAAGAACAAGCTAACCAAAGTTGAAAAATTTCTACCCAATCTTTTGGCCAAGCAGGAAAAAGACGAAAAAAAAGTTGAAGACGCCAAAGCGAGAGTTAATTTGGAAATAGAGATTGAAAAAATTACCAAGGGACAAAACAAAGGAGATGTCTACCGAGTGGAAGCGCAGATGTTTTTACCCGGAGCTTCTCTTAGAGCCGAAGACGTTTCCACCAGTCCCAAGGAGGCCGTTTCCGAAGCTCGCTACGAGCTTCAAAGACAAGTTAAGCAATATAAAGACAAGCAAAACACTCTCCAAAGAAAGGGAGAGCGAAAAGCTAAAAAAATCAGGGAAGAGGGAGGAGCTTAAAGCGGAAAAGATTAGTTAAGCCAATAAACGGATATGTCTTTTTTAACGAAAATATTCGGAGATCCGAACGAGAAGTATTTAAAAGAAATAAAGCCGCTCGTCAAAAAAATCAATGCCTTGGAAGAGGAGACGGAGAAACTCACCGAAGAGGAAATGAAAGAGAAAACGGAAAATCAGAAAGAGAGACTGGAAAAGGACGAAACCTTGGAAGATATATTACCCGAGGCCTATGCCTTGGTCAGAGAGGCGGCAAAAAGGACTCTGGACCAGAGACACTACGACGTCCAAATCATGGGGGCTATTACTCTCCACAGGGGGAATGTAGCCGAAATGAAGACCGGTGAGGGTAAAACCTTGACCGCCACCATGCCACTTTTCTTAAACGCCTTGACCGGCAAGGGGGCTCATTTGGTTACGGTAAACGACTATTTGGCCAAGAGGGACACCGTCTGGATGGGCCAAATCTACGATTATTTGGGTCTTACCACCGGCTGTATAGGAGACAGGGAAGCGTTTCTCTATGACTCCGAATACGAGGCCGAAGTTGACGAAGAGAAAGACAAGGAAAGAGACGAGCTGGGCAGCTTTAAAATTGAAGAGGATTTTTTAAGACCGGCAAACAGGGCCGAAGTCTACGAGGCGGACATAACCTACGGCACCAACAACCAGTTCGGATTTGATTATTTAAGAGACAATATGGCCACCAGTCTGGAAAAAAAGGTCCAGAGGGGTTTTAATTATTGCATTATTGACGAGATTGATTCGGTTCTTATCGATGAAGCCCGAACCCCGCTTATTATATCTCAGCCGGATAAGAAAGAGCCCAAGCTATATCAAGACATCGCCAACACGGTCGTTCCTCAACTTAACCCGGGCACGCATTACGAAGTGCACGAAAAAGAGAGAACGGTAACTCTCACCGAGGAGGGAGTAGAAAAAGTTGAAGAAATTCTTGGAGTCGATAATTTGTATGAAGACAAGGGACTCGATTACATACATAATGTGGAACAAGGTCTCAGAGCCCAAGCGAAGTCACGGGAAACCGGCCGGCCGGTTTTTGAAAAAGACACTCATTACGTAATAAAAAACAACGAAGTTATAATCGTCGATGAGTTCACCGGTCGACTTATGCCCGGGAGGCGTTGGTCCGGAGGCCTTCATCAAGCGATAGAAGCCAAGGAGGGACTGCCGATCAAAGCCGAATCGAAGACGATGGCTCGGATAACTTTTCAGAATCTTTTCCGAATGTACGAAAAGCTGGCCGGAATGACCGGTACGGCCAAGACTTCCGAGGAAGAGTTCGACAAGGTTTATGATTTAAGAGTAGTTCAAGTTCCGACCAATAAGCCGCTTGTAAGAAAGGCCTTGGAAGACAAGGTTTTCAGGACCGAATCGGGTAAGTTCAAAGCAGTGGCCAGAGAGGTCAAGAAAAGACAAGAGAAAGGACAGCCGGTCTTAGTCGGTACCGTATCGATAGAAAAAAATGAGCTTCTGGGGAAGATGTTCAAGCGGGCGGGAATAGATCATGAAATATTGAACGCTAAAAACCATCAGAAAGAAGGTCAGATAATAGCCCAGGCCGGTAGGTTGGGAGCGGTTACCGTAGCCACCAACATGGCCGGAAGAGGAGTTGATATAGTTTTGGGAGGAAATCCGCCCGACAAAGAGGAAGCCGAAAAAGTTAAAGAACTCGGCGGACTTTACGTACTTGGTACCGAGCGTCACGAAGCCAGAAGAATAGACAATCAGTTGAGAGGAAGGTGCGGAAGACAGGGTGATCCCGGTGAAAGTCAATTTTTCGTTTCTCTGGAAGACAAGCTTCTCAGAGTGTTCGGGTCGGAAAAGATCGAAAACTTAATGGAGAGTTTGAACATTCCCGAAGATCAGCCGATTGAGCATAAAATGGTTTCCGGGGTTATTGAATCGGCTCAGAAGAAGGTCGAGGGAATGCATTTCGATGCCAGAAAACACGTCTTAAAATATGACAATGTCTTAAGTAAGCAGAGAGAAAAGTTTTACAATCTCAGGGATAAGATTTTGGAAATGGCTGAAAATGAAGAAGAAGGACTAAAATCTTATATCCTGGAACTCTTTGAAAAATATGGCGAAAAAAAGGAAAAATACGAAGAAAAGGAAGAGGAGATGGGTGATAATATGAGGAAAATAGAAAGAGTAATCGCCTTGAGGGTGATGGACATACGCTGGACCAACCACTTGGAAGATATGGAGCAAATCAAGGACTCGGTCAAGCTTCGCGCTTACGGCCAAAGAGATCCACTGGTCGAATATAAAAAAGAAGGACACATCGCTTTCAAGCAGATGATGGAGGACATTGAAAAAAAGATCGTTGAAAGAATTTTGAGAATTACGACTACCAAGATCAGGCTTCCCGGCAAGGGAAAGATAACTCTCAAAAAGAAGAGAACCGAAGATCCGAGCAGGGAGAAGAAGACCACCGAGTCGAAAAAATACGAAGACGTGGGTAGAAACGACCCTTGCCCTTGTGGGAAAATAGATCCCAATACGGGAAAGGTGATAAAGTACAAGAAGTGCCACGGAAAGTGAAATGCTCATAAATTGAAGAGGTGCAAAGAAGCAGTTCATTTTGTACTGCCAATTTCTATAGGATTCCCAATCAAGTCGGGAATGACACGACTGGTCATGAGATTCCCAATCAAGTTGGGAATGACGGTGGTTGTTAAAGTCGGGAATGACGGTGGTTGTTAAAGTCGGGAATGACGGGGAAGAGAGATTCGTCATTCCCGTAACACTCTACCGTCATTCCCGTAACACTCTACCGTCATTCCCGCGGAAGCGGGAATCTCTTTGTATTGCTGAATTTTATAG
>PWHM01000013.1 GCA_003554915.1 Candidatus Nealsoniibacteriota bacterium | reverse complement strand
AATTCAATTCTAATGCCACTTCGATGTTTTTTGTTAAAGCTCTTTTTGTTAGATTGCATGTGAAAAGAAAACCAGATGGATCCGTGTGAGGATCTATTACAATAAATTTTGAATGGAATTGTCCGTCTCGTACTAGATGATTTTTCGAAAGTTCTCTGAGTGTTTCTTCGAATTCTTTCTTTCTGACCTCGTCAGGATCGTCATACTGTTCTAGTATGTTACCTGCCGCTAAGATCATGTAAACCCTAACACCTCTTTTTGCTGCCTTATCGATAGTCTGTAGTACATTGGTTTTTTGTATAAGAAATGAGCTAAGACAGATTATTTCTTTCGCATCTTTTATTTTTTTGGAAACAGTGTCGATGAGGGATTCATCTTCTTTTGAAATATAAATGCCATTTTTATCTTTGAACTTTGTTGTGTTTTTACTTTGTTCTTGGTTTTTTAACCAACCATATCCTAAATCTAAATCGCTGTTATCTATTTCGTGTTCTATCTTTACTGGTTTTATTGCCATATTCAATCAACCTCCTCGGGTACTAGATCGATAGGAGCCTGTAAATACCAAAACTCTCTTGAACGGTCTGATTCCTTAAATTTCTGGGCTAGTTCTTTTTGTTTTGGTATATCATCTTCTTTGATTTCGTATGATTCAAAATTCAACTTTATTTTCTCACATATATCTGAGTATTGGTTTGGGGATAGATAATCATTAATTTTATCTTTCAGGAGATATAAGTACCATCTCTTTGCATCATCATATTCTTTTGGCTGAATATTGACTTCTAACGTTTCAACATCAAAGTCTCCAAGGTCTATAGACAATTTGTTGAGATTTATCTTCTTGGTGAAGTTGATGATTTCTTTTTCTTTTAAATCTTCAAACTTCACTTTAAGGTATCCTCTATCTAAAGGTCTTCCTTTCCAATCCAACTTGTTTTCTTTTTTTATTTGTTTCCATATGTCAGTGAGTTTTAGCATATGTTGATGATTATATGGAAAGGTCTGATTGCCTATTCTAAAATTTAATTTTGTGTGGCCTTGACTTATTTTGAATAAAGCTTTCATTTTTGAAGGAGATTCACTCTTACTTATCCCCTTATTCTCGATCTTTTCAATATGTGCGCAGCTTATATGTTCCTTTTTAGTTTTTTTATGTATGTTATATAGATCTATCATTTCATCTACAGCTTCAAAAATCCAGTTTGGTAATCCCCGACTACGATCTTTGCGTGATTTTTCGTTCTCATCAATCCTTTCTAATGTCAAAATACAGTCTTCATAAATAGAATCATCAGTTGCCCAGATACGAAATGGCCCATGTTCTGGAATCAATGGAACCCCCTTCTCCAATACATTCTTAGCCATCTTTGTCAGTTCTCCTTCCTCATCAAGATAACCCCTATCTGTGTATCTTTTTACTAGATTATCACCCATCACCTCTGGAGAACCGGGGAGGAAATTTTCCACAAAGGTTTTTCCGTCGAGCATTCCACCATTTTCTTCAGCTAACTTTAATATGGGAATTATATCTTTTCTGCTAGTTTCAATCGCAATATCTGCCATGACATCAAAGCATTTGATCTTAACATCTTTTTTTAAAACGAGTTCGTTTTTTGACATTTTACCCTCTTAGTTCTTTTTCTAATTTTCTTTTTCTTTTTATAAGCTTGTACTTCTTGTCTTTTTTAGAATCTATTTCCGTTTTTATTATTTTTTTATATTTATCTTTATCTCTATGGGCTTGGTCGATGTCAATATCTTTATCCCCGTTATGCCAAGCGCCTATGCGTCTTTTACTATCATTATATGAATCAAAAATCTCTGATATTTCCTTTTCTAGGATTTCAATGGACTCGATAACGGCATCATACTTTTCTTTTTTCTCTGGATCATATTGGGATATTTCATCTATCGGAAGTGGAATCTCTTCAGGGTCGTATCCGATATCGATTTCTCCGGAGATCTTTTTTGCAAGCTTAACAATGAGTAGGTTTGACCTTCGGTGGTTTTTGAAAAAATTTTGGTCACCGATTATGACGAGTTGATATCTAGCCCTGGTGATAGCCACATTTATCCTATTATAATTATCAAGAAATCCTATTTTTTTTGTCCTTACGAGAGATAAGAATATAATATCTGCCTCTCGCCCCTGCATCGAGTCAACATTTCCAACGAATATATTGACGTTATTTTTCTTGTCTACGAAACGATGTCCTGATTTTTTGTTGTATTTTTTCCTCAAACGTTTCAAAATCTTTTTGGTTTGACCTTTATACATTGAGATTATAGCAACATCCCAAAGACCGCTTTTCCTTTCTGATTTGTGTTTTCTTGCAAACTTCTTGAATGAATCTAATTCACGGAATAGTTCTTTAATCTCACCAGGATTATATTTGGATTTTCTTTTGTATTTTTCTTTCCCTCTTTTTGGTGAGATCCAAACGATCCTACTTTTGTATTTTTTGTAGTCCCATGATCTTTTAATTTTTCCATCATACATACCTACTGGTTCACCGTTTTCATCCAGGTATACCATCTCTCGGGGATATTTTGATATATCTGGGTGCATCCTGTGCTGATATTCCAGTAAACAGTGTCTTTTTTCTTTATCTGCAGGCGGCAAACCGTTTTTAAGAACGATCTCTCCAGCGAGAATATCCAGGTTATTGCCTTCAAGAAGACATTCGACTATAGAGGGTAGGCAAATACTTCTTATTTTAAAAACTGTATCTATTAGTTTTTGGTGAATTTTTATTTTTTCCTCGTCTTTATCTTGCTCCAAAGACCAATGTGGGAGTAGTGCCTTTATATCCTTACCATAACTCTCCCTCATCTCTTCATCTTCTTTGGTTTCGTAAAATCTTATTATCCTCCAGGCAATTTGGTCATCAAGAGACTTATCGTTGCTCTTATAAACGTAATCCCATGGGTAATGCCAATGTTTAATTCCTGAGTTGTGTTTATGGTATTCTGTTTTCCTTCTGTGATTTGGGAATATATCTGCTTTCTCATCAAAAGGATACAATCCCCCTGGTATGTACTGTTTATAATCTTTTAAGATGTCTATCGGCTCTATGATCATTTCAGAAGTATCATAATGTAATCCCCGATTTTTTGGATCTAGATCTGAGTTTTCAATACCATCATAGATGTTCGGTTTATCATATCCTACCTCTGATAGATGTTCAACTAATTTTTCTGCGTAGATTTCCTTACCATCTTCTACTGGTAGAAAAACACCTGCATTATTTTTTATGTCTTTAATTTCAAATGTGCGTTTATCTTTTTCCTTGTTCTTCATAAAATTAAAGGCCCCTAAGCATAACCTTTCTACATCATCATAATCTAATTTCGAATCTTTTAGAGCATCTTCTATTTCAGCTCTGATATTCTGTGTGATCATACTCCTTTCCACGTATGGCGAAAGTTGTCTAGGATCTCCTGAAATTATCCATTTTTTTGCATATAATGCAGGAACCAGAAATTCTGAAAAAGTTGTTTTGCTCGCTTCATCAAGGATCATGCAATCAAATATAGCGGGTGTGTTTTTGATAGAATTTTTAATCTCATGGTGTTGTAAAACTCCGATGGTGGTTCCACATACCAAGTTTACGCTATCCATTATGATGTTTTCAAGGACTTCATCAGCTTCATCACTCTGTATCAATTTGAACCATTCATTTTGAGCCGGACTCATGTCATTACCTAATAGCTGCAATTTCCCAAGTATCTCTTCCTTTTTCGTCTTTACAATATTTTTATATGTAAACTGTCGAATATCATCTGGAAGATATCGACCACCGCTGTTAACCCTCAATGGAACTACCTTGTCGAGGTGATCCTTGATTATCTTCTCAAGAACATTATCCACAGAAACATGGGTAGAACCAGCTAATAAGATTCGTTCTCCTCGAGATATCATCTGGAGAATAATTTCTGATATGACCGTCGTTTTTCCAGATCCTGGAGGACCTTCAAGGATTGCAAAGTCTGGAGTGCCTAAAGCTTTTTTTACCATT
>PWHM01000089.1 GCA_003554915.1 Candidatus Nealsoniibacteriota bacterium | reverse complement strand
CTGAGGCCGAAGGCCGAAGAATCTCTCTGAACAACCACCATACAAAAAGATTCCCGATCGGGGTCGGGAATGACAACAATATCTGTCATCTTGAACGAAATGCAACAATACTTGTCATCCTGAGTGAAACGAAGGATCTTTTTGTACGATGGTATTAAAAGGGATTCTTCGGCTTACGCCTCAGAATGACAAGAGTGATAACTTCAGAATGACAAGAGTGATAGCCTCAGAATAACCAATCTGCGTCACTCTGAGCATCAGCGAAGAGTCTTTTTGTACGATAGTATTAGAAGGGATTCCCGATCGGGGTCGGGAATGACCCCGAAGGAGAGCAAGTTCCCGACGGGGCGGGCGCCCGAAGGAGAGAAAGCTCCCGACGGGGCAGGCGGCGGGGGGTAGAGATGACCCCGAAGGAGAGCAAACTCCCGTCGGGGCAAGCGGTGGTGAAGATGCTGTTGAGAATAACAAAAGGTGACTGTAAAAAAAGCCCCGTCCTTTTATAGACGGGGTTTAGTCGATTTGTCTTGAGGCCACACCAAGAGTGGCATCAAGACAGAAAGGAGAAATTAATGAAGAATACCTTATCGGCATCTTCATTGTTTATATTCTACAATAAAAACAAGATTTAATCAAAAAAGAGACTCCGCTTTAGCGGAGCCGAGTCTGCCTTTGTTCTGTTAGCGAACAAAGACTTAGGAGGTATAATAAAAATCAGTATATAAGACCACCGAATCTTTAATATTTATATCAAAAATAATTACTATTACAAGAAAAAATCCCTGCTTTTGGACAGGGATTCATTTTGGGTTTGCGGTAAGTGATTGCCGGTTAAGCTAAGCTTTTAGAGTTTTTACCTTTCATCCAAGGCAAGATTTATTCGCTAATGAGTTTCTTTATCGGCCGCCGTCTGCCTGTCAGTCTTTTTAATTCCCTGCTGATTTTTTACTTTCCGCTTTTTGGAGTGGAGTAGAATTTATTATGGCAACCACTCACCGCATTGAGAATATTTTATACCAGTTAAAAATATTTGTCAAAAAAAAGATCCCGCAAATTTCAAGCGGGATCGTAAGTTTAGAAATCGAAGCTCATTTGCTCTTCTGCATCGTCATCTTTTTTTCTCCCAAACATCTTCTCAGTTTCTTCTTTTCTTTTCTTTTTTCCTCTGTTTCTTTTTATGTCTTTCATCCATTCAGTCTTTACATCTTTTACATCCTGTTCTTGATGTGTTTTTTTAGTCTCATTATTAACAGCTTCGCGGGCATTATCTATATAAACCTGCCCATGTTCGACCCCTGCTTCTCGAGCAAATCTATCGGCAAAAAGCCAAACAGCCTGTTTCCAACTATGTGCTTTCGTATAAAGTTGGGCCTCACTTTTCACAAAGTCACCAACTTTTATTGCGATGTTCTCAATCCTTAAATGGGCTTTCTCCTCTATTTTCCAAAGATCTCTCTTTTCTTTCAATCAAAACGCCTCCTCTTCTTCTTATTTTTACTCAAAAGAACTTCCATTTCTGGATTATTAAATCATATATTTATTAACTTGTCAAAAAAGATGCCAGCTTTTTGTCAAGGTAAAAATCCCCGCTTTCACGGGGAATGATTTGGTGCGGCGAGCGGAAGCGAAAAACTGATTTTAGAAATCGGCAAAAGCTTCTATTCTGTAAAGCTGAGGAGGTTTTCCGCCCGCCGACTTGTCAGTATTATAATATAAAAAGAAAAAAGGTCAAAAAAAGAGCCCGCACAAGGCGGGCTTTAAGTGTATCTCCTTGCCTTAATTCAGCTCTAAGCAATCTGCAACAGAGAACAATTCTCCTTGCCAACGGAAACATAACTTATATTGCTACCGGGGTCATAAGTTCCGGTTACGGAAGCGGTTCCGCCCTTTCCTCGAGCTTCGCCTTCGAAGTAAATCGTCCCTCTTATTCTTTCCACGGAAAAGATTTCCATAGTGAAATTATAAATTATTCCCTTGGAATCTCTTCCCTTCACGGGAACCCCTCCCCCATAAAGAAGCGAATAGCAAAGATGAAACTCCTTCATGTTGCCGAGCAAGCTGATCTTGACTTCTTCCTTTTGCATGTAAATCCCTCCTTCCTTATGCTCTTATTCAATAATAAAGAATTAATTATGTCAAGTTATTCGCCTATTTCCTCTTCAATTTCTTCACTTATCTGCTTTACCTTTCTGCCGATATCGAAAAGCTGAGGTTCTTTCATGAGTATTTTGAAGACGTTTTCAATAAAATCTCCCCCGGCGTATCCGGCGACGACAGCCAGCGAAACAGGAAGGCTTCCGTTTATATCCAGAAAGATTTGTAAAGCGTCCCGGGCCACCCAGGCGCTGATCCATCCCACCAGACCGGTAAGAAGCACCATTCCGGCAAAGTAGTAAGGGCGGATTTCGATGTCCTTGTAAGAAAAGGTGTATTTGAAAAGACCCATTCCGCCACGGAGAAGACCTCCGAAGAGTCCGGCGATAAAAAAAGATACATCCATAATAAATAATTAGATTATTTTTTTTGACCTTTTAATTTTAAAAAAATGATTTTTGAAGGGGTGTGGAGTCATTCGAAGGGATTCCCGGTCAAGCCGGGAATGACAATGCAACCACGTCATCTCCAACCCCCTCCCGTCATCTCCAACTCGATTGGAGATCTCATCTATGACGCTTTTCGAAGGGATTCCCGGTCAAGCCGGGAATGACGGTGGGTTGAGGGGAGTGACAATAACATCTGTCATCCTGAACGAAGTGAAGGATCTTACCTACTTCCACGTCATCTCCAACCCCCTCCCGTCATCTCCAACCCCCTCCCGTCATCTCCAACTCGATTGGAGATCTCATCTGTTCAGTATTTGAAGGGATTCTTCGGCCTACGGCCTTAGAATGACAAGAGGTGTGCTCAGAATGACAAAGGTGGTCGCCTCAGTGACTTTTTTCCATATTTTCCAGCTCTTCTTCCAGAGCGGTAATCGCCCGGTGGGCCAAGACCCTGACCGCCCCTTCGGATTTATCCATTATTTCGGCAATTTCGGAATTACTCATCTCTTCCAAATACTTATGTATTATTACGTCCTGATAGTTATCCTTCAGGTTTTCCATTGCTTTTTTAATTCTTCTCATCTCCCCGGAAAGATTGGCTTTCTCCACCAAATCCTTCTCTTCACTTTCCAAATCCAGATTATCCGGCGAGAGATGCTGTTTTTTGGTTCTGTAGTGGTCTATAACCAGATTACGGGCTACCTTATATAAATAGGCGCGGGGATTTTCCATATCGGGATTTTTCTTGAAGATTTCCCAGCCCTTCTTGAACGTTTCGGAGGTTATATCCTGAGCTATGTCCCTGGTGGAGACCTTTAAAAACACAAACCTGTAGATCTCTTCCACATGGTTGTCATAAATTTTTCCGAAGCGTTTCTTCTTATTCATAATTTTTCAGCGGGACACATAATTTAAGTTAAATGTCCTACTTTGTCCTATCATTCTTTGACTTTGTACTTGGTCATATTGGCCTTCCCGATCCGCTCGGCGAAATTCATTCTGACCAATTTTTTAAAGTCTCTCCTCAGGGTTCTTTTGGTGACATCTTCGTCCAGCTTCTCCATTACGTCCTTGACCTGAACTTGACCTCCCTCTTCCAGGATTTCCAAAATTTTCTTTTGCCTGTCATTCAAAGAGACTCCCTTACCCCGGGAGGATTTTCTCTCTTTTCTTAGAGGTTCTTTTCCGCTCTTTTTAGGTTTCTGAAGCCGATTAAAATTTTTTACCTCCTCTTTTATGGAAGAATAGCTCTCTTTGATCTCTTCAAACTCTTCCTCTTTTACCCATTTCTGCTCTTCGGCTATCTCCAGCATGGATTCCAAAATACCCAGCTTTCTCTCCAGTCTCTTGGCCGCCTCCGCCTTTTCCTCCGAGTCTCCTTCCAGAATGGTAACCAAGTCAGCCAATACGTCGTCAGCCAAGCTTCTGAGCTTGGAACGAAGGGGCTCCTCTTTGGGAAAAAGAAGAGTCAAGCGATATAAATCATTGGTTAGCTCTACGAAAAATCGTTTATCCATTGAATTTATCGATAAT
>PWHM01000027.1 GCA_003554915.1 Candidatus Nealsoniibacteriota bacterium | reverse complement strand
TGATCGAAAATGCTGCTACTGCTTCTTCGACCGCGTTGATTGTGTCCGACATTGCTGAACAGAAAGCAAAAGAGGTTGCTGCTGAATTTCGTCGGGCACACCCTCGCCTTCGAACAGTAAAGACATTCACTCGGTCCACGAACAGCAATGCTTTCAGTGCTGGAACTTCTGCTGGAAATCGTGTCAATCTTGGGCGCGCAATCGGGCGCGGCAATCAAAAGGCTCTCGCTTGAGAGCCTTTCTTTCTTTTGGAGAGTAAGATGAATCCATTTCGCTACACAAAGAACCCACAAACAATCATAGAAGCTCAATCAAATATCAACTATTGGTGGTTTGAAGGCATGGAAGGCCCTGATGGTGAGATTGAAGCAAATTGGAACACATTCATTCATGAAATGAAACGAGCTGCTGATCGTGATATACAGAAGATTTTGAAGGAAGGAGACCACACAAATGTTTTTCAAAAAGAAAGAAACCACTGTTGAAACCACTGTTGAAAATGATACTAATGTTTCATATGATAGGAACAAAGACATTGTATATGGAGTGAACCATAAAGACGCTTTTGCTGCATTGTCAGAAATAGATGAGCGTTTCGACAAGGGCTGTTTTTCTTACACAGAGCAGAATTGGAATTGGCCGTTCAATCCTGCTCAAGTCAGGATCAATGGGGCAATAGTTTTGTCTTATTACTGTGCCCCAGGTGATGATATCAGGGTATTACAATACGTAGGGGAAGGTCTAAACTTCAAAGATGAGATACTAGCAGCACTCAAAAAGCTCGCCATAGAACACAAAATCTTTGTTTACAACAAAGAAAAAGAAACCATCTCAAGTATAAGAAAAAGCTTGAATGATTACATTTCTGATTGACAATGGTACCGAATCGGTATAGAGTAAGAATAGGTAACAAGGAAATCTATGATGCTTCATGCTATTGACACTCGTGGCTGGGAAAAGTCAAAGGCTTGGTGTGTGCCAACGGCCGTCAGTTTTTTGGTTGGTATTCCGCTAATCCATTCTCATTCTCGTGCTGCTTTCATTCAAGACAAATCACTAAAAGAGGTTGAAGGTGTTTATGCTTCAGAAGCATTATTGATGCTCCGTGAACAGGGGTACAAAGGCGAACAAATCAAGTTATCAGAGCGTTATTCGAGTTCTCCGACATTGGGCAGATTCTTGAAAGAACGAACTCCTTATGAAATGTGTATGTCATTGATGGTTCAGGTTGAAGATTCAAAAACATTTTGTCATGTGATCAGCTGCTGGCAAAACTTCTGTGCTGATAATTGGACTATGAAAATGGTCAGAGATAAAGACTTTCCCCACCTTCGTAAATATGTCACTGGCGCTTGGGTTGTATCAAAACTATGAAACAAATCATTCTAACAAAACTCAAAAAAGAGTATCCAAAGTTAGAATATTCAATCATGTTTCTAAAAGTAAGACGATTGATTGTTGTCTTGCTTTTTGTTGCTATTCATATCATTGCGCTTATGATAGGTGGAGAAGCACTTTATATAGCTTTCATTCTTTTTGGCATTCCATTATGGGTTATCTATATATTTCAAGGTACTAAATTGCGTGAAAAGAATAGACGATTGAATGAATTAGAAAAGATAATTTTGAGTAGTAAGGAATAGTATGCTTTGGACAGATAGACAAAAAGATGCCCTGAAGGCAGTTGATAGATGGTATCACGAGTATACCACTTCAAGAAAACCGACGAAGCAAGTTTTTTATGTTGCGGGTTATGCTGGCACTGGCAAGTCAACTCTTGCTCGTCATTTTGCTGAAAATATTGATGGTGAGGTCACCTACGGCGCTTTCACGGGCAAGGCTGCTCTTGTTATGCGCAAGAATGGTTGCGAAGGAGCAAGAACGATTCACAGCATGATCTACATCGCTGAAGAAAACAAAAAGACAGGCGAAATCACGTGGCGGATAAATCGCCAATCATACCTGAATGAAGTGTCTTTGATCATCATTGATGAATGTTCTATGGTAGATGATGAACTTGCCAAGGATCTGCTATCATTCAACAAACCTATTCTTGTTCTTGGTGATCCTGGGCAGTTGCCGCCAGTCAAAGGGACTGGTTATTTTACAGAAGCAGAACCAGATGTTCTATTGACAGAAATTCACCGACAAGCAAAAGATAATCCTATCATTCATCTAGCAACGCTTTTGCGAAATGAACAGATGCCAAAACTCGGCACTTATGGTGAAAGTCGGGTCACGAATAAGCTTCTATCAGCTGATATTATAGAAGCGGATCAAGTCTTGGTCGGAAGAAATGCTACACGAGAATCGTTCAACAAAAAGATTCGTAAGATGAAGGGGTTCGATCCAGATACTCCAGTTGTCGGTGATCGGCTAATCTGCTTACAGAACAATAAAAAACTTGGGATTTTCAATGGAGGTATGTTTGATGTGGAGCAAATCCTTCAGCAAAAAACTGCCAAGTCTCATTTCTTGACTATACGCTTGAATTCACAAGATGAAGAACGGTTGCCATTTCTTGTTCGAATCCACAAGAGTTTTTTCTTTGATGATGTCCCAGTACCACATTGGAAGATATTGAAATCATCAGTTCACGCCACATACGGATGGTCAATTACCTGTCACAAGGCTCAGGGATCTCAATGGAACTCCGTTCATGTCCAAGATGAAAGCTGGTGCTTTCGGGATGAAAAATGGAAGTGGGCTTACACAGCAATCACCCGAGCATCGGAAAAAGTAAACTTTGTTATTAGCTAAAAGGAAATCGTGATGAATCGTCTACCCAAACAACCACACCCATTCGGCGGGCTTAAAAACTGTTACATTGCTGGCGGCGCTATTCTGTCAGCAGTAACAAAATCCGAGGTCGGTGATTATGACATCTATCCAAAATCACGAAAAGCTGCTATTGACGCAATCTATTACCTAATGGATGAAGAAAATTGCTTCGTTGTCAATATTTCTGATCGTGCTGTCACATTGAAATGTAACAGTCATTTCAACGACAAAGGCGAGCGATTGCTTGTTCAGGTCATGATGTTTGATGAGTTTTCGTCAACAAAAGCCATTTTTGATTTCTTTGATTTCACTGTTTGTATGGCTGCATTTGATTGCAGCACCGAACAGTATCATTTCCATAATGATTTCTGGCCAGATGTTGCGAGTAAGACATTGCGTTTCAATCCAAAGACTCGGTATCCATTGAATAGCATGATGCGGATTGGCAAGTATAGGAACAAAGGTTATGTTCTACCTACTTCTGAAATGATCCGTATGTCGTTGACACTGATGCAAAGCGATCTACCAACCTCATGGGATGATCTCGAAAAAGTGATTGGTGGCACTTATGGGCAGCAGGTCAAGCTTCATACAGAAGACTTGGAGTTTTCCATTGAGAATGCGATTCAGTTGTTTGATGAACTGAATGTTGATATGCTTTACCCAGATTTGAATACTGATTATAGCAGGTTCACAGCCGAGGATTTCGTCACTGTGTTTGATTATGATGTCGATCTTTACCGTCTTGAGTTTCCCGATAACATGTATGATAAGACTGCATTGGTATCTTCTACTGGGCAAATCATTTCAGATTCTGAGCGTGCCATTGAGCTTGCTGAAATGTTTGGAATGTCTGATAAGTTCAAACCATGCCCAGATGACTTGATGCTGACTGGCTACAAAACATTCACAGAAAATGCTGATGGAACATTGACTAATTCTGTGTATGGATATAAGAAACTTACATATAAGATTGGCGAGTGGGCAGAAGAACCATTGAGCCCAAACATTTTTGTTCATCAGAAGGTTGGTTCTGCATATGGGCGAGGTGTCAAGTATAAAGTTGAGTTCTATGCCAAAGACATCACAGCTACGAACAGCGCAGAAATAAATGTCAAAAAAGTTCGAGTTGTTGAAAAAATTGGTTGACAACTATGAAGTATCGGTGTAGTGTATAACAAAAAGGAGAAATGACATGCTGCTTAATCCCGCTCCCATCTGTTCATCAAAATTTCATTTTACCCGTAAAAAGAATCTATTCACACAAGAAGCTTCGATGCTAGGGCGTTCGTTTAAAGAT
>PWHM01000014.1 GCA_003554915.1 Candidatus Nealsoniibacteriota bacterium | reverse complement strand
TAAAAGTGAACTATTTTTGGATTTATGGGGAGAAAAATAACTTTCATAGTTTTAATAGCGACCCTCAGTTTCGGAACCATCCCCGGAGTTGTAGTTGAGCGTTCTAATACGGAAGCTAAAAATAGGGTAAAGATATTCGCTTTAGGGGGAAACTCTTTTTCAAGTCCCAATTTGTCTTTAAGTGCAGATAGCAGAGTTTCTGAAGAAGAAAGTAGCTATTTAGCGAGACTAAAAAAGGGGGAAGATAAAGAAAATGATTTCCACTTCCTTTCATTTGCAAAGGGATACTATCCCGAAAGCCTCAGTGAAACAACTCATAATCCTCGTGCACCACCCCGAACAGCTTAAAAACATTCATCAAAGCTTTTAAATAAGCCCCGGATTTAGGCCGGATTTTTTTTATGCTATAATAACTTGTATTTTGATTGAAAGCTTTTTATGATCAGCTTGAATAGGCTAAAAGTATTATACAAGAGATACGAGGGATACCTTATTCCCTTGGCTTTGTTTTTCGGTTTTGCAACCGATATTTTAACTTTCAGACTTATTGAGTTTACCACCTCGATGCTCTTTCTTTTGGGTCACTTACTTTTTGCCGGTCTGAATATAGTGGTGATAAATTATTTTGAAGACAAGCTGCCACAAAAAAAGATAACTTCTTTCTGGAAACTTTTCGCCCCACTCTTTTTGCAGTTTTCTTTCGGTAATCTTTTCAGTGGCTTTTTGATATTTTATTCCCGATCGGGTTCCTTTTTTGCCAGCTGGCCGTTTTTACTTATGGTGGCCGCTTTACTCATTGGAAACGAGGTGGCCAGAAGATATGACGTAGGTCCGGCAATCCAATTGGGGGCTTATTTTTTTGCGCTCTTCGCTTACTTCAATTTGGCCTTGCCGTACATCTTTAAGAGATTGAATTTGGTTATGTTTTTAATCAGTGGAATTCTGAGTTTTGTTTTGATATCCGTTTTTATCCATTTTCTTTCCAAGTACGCCAAACGAGTTAAGAAAGAAAACGGCTTTCTGATAAAGACCATCGTTGGATTTTTTGTGTTGATGAATTTTTTGTATTTTTCAAATTTAATTCCTCCCATACCGCTTACCCTGAAAGACGTCGGGGTTTATCACAGTATTGAACGAATAAACGATAGTTACGAGGTAACGGCTGAAGAGTGTCAAAATTGGGACAGGTGCCTTTTTACCAGGGAAAAAAGGCACATAACGGTGGATAGGCAACCGATTTATTTTTATAGCGCTACTTACGCACCGCCGGAGATGGATATGAGAGTGGTGCACGAATGGCAGAAATATGATAGAGACGAAAACGGTTGGATTACTCAAGCGAGAATCCCTTTTGACATAACGGGTGGGAGAGAGATAGGTTTTCGATGGTACAGCTATTACAACGCAGACCCCGGGCTTTGGCGGGTAAATGTTCAAACCGAAAGAGGGCAAACAATAGGCAGGAAGAGCTTTCATATAGTCCAAGACGGAGAAGTTTCCAAAACCATTGAAATTAAATAGTGATTGTCAGCAGTTCTTTTGTTGTGCTATAGTTAAAAAGCAGATTCAAAATTAATTTTTAATATATGGGTTACGTAGAAAAAAGAATAAAAGATTTTCAAAACGGAGAAAGCCCCACTTTTTTGGAAAAGATGGCTCTGGAGCACGGAAATCCGGTAAATTGTTTTCTTACGCTTGTAGCTTTCGGAATCTTCTCTTATGGCCTGTGGACAAGAGACCTTATCTGGATCGGAGCGGCGGTAATCGTCGGTTTTGCCGGCCACCTTTATTGTTGGCTACAAAAATAATGATGACTAAAAACCTAATAGCTATTATAGTGGGACTTTTGATAATCGGAGGAGCTCTTTTTTACGTCTCTTTTGAAGCTCCCGAAGAAGATGATTCAAAATTAGAAGAGTCACTAACCGCGGAAATCACGGAGGTTGACTTTAAAAGGGAAGAAATAATAACCGGTGAAAAAAATATGGATTATGAAATAACTTTAAAAACAAATAGGGGAGAGATAACTTTTAAAACTTTTCCCGACAAAGCCCCCAAGGCGACTGAAAACTTTGTGAAATTAGCTAAAAAAGATTTTTACAACGGACTCATCTTCCATAGAGTGATAGGCGGATTTATGATTCAAGGAGGGTGCCCCGAAGGTACGGGTAGGGGTGGTCCCGGATACACCTTTGAAGATGAAATAGATCCGGAGCTGGAGATTTATCAAAACGGATATGATAAAGGAATAGTCGCCATGGCCAATTCCGGTCCCGACACAAACGGTAGTCAATTTTTTATCATGGTAGAAGATTATCCTTTGCCTCCGGACTACACCATCTTCGGAAAAGTAACCGAAGGCCAGGAGGTAGTTGATAAAATCGGAAAAGTGGATACTGATAGAATGGATAAACCGGTTGAAGAAATAGTAATTGAAGAGGTGATAATTAATTGAATATATATCCACAGTTGCAGTTGACAAAAAAGCTTGAGTTGCTATAAATACAGACGAAAGGAGGGGGTTAAAATAATTACCGTCGTCTTGGGAGTGATTGGAAGTGATGTGCACGCCGTAGGAAATCAAATTTTAGAATACGCCTTGGAAGAAAAGGGTGTCGATACGGTAAATATAGGGGTAATGTCCTCTCAGGTAGATTTCATAGAAGCAGCTATAGAAACCGACGCGGATGCAATTTGGATCTCTTCACTGTGCGGTCACGGACAGATGGACTGCCGGGGTTTTCGTGAAAAATGTATAGAAAAAGATATAGGTGATATACTGATTTACATCGGAGGAAACTTGGTAATAGGAAAGAGGGATTGGGAAGAAACCAGAAAGATTTTTGAAGAAGGAATGAAGATGGATCGAGCATACTCTCCGAGAACTGAGCCGGAAGAAGCGATAAATGATCTTTTCAATGATTTGGATTACGATTAATAGATATAAAAAGAGCCGGGGAATTCCCCGGCTTTTTAGTTGTTGCCATTTATAAATTGACAGCTTTCAATTTAGAAACCTTCCTGTCAGAACCCCCACAATTATAGGAAGTGAAGTAAATATGAAAGCGAAAACCAATAGCTGATGAGCCGCATTCAAATTTATCCCTCCTCCTTATCTATTTATATCAAAAATTTAATTTCTTTCAAATTTTGACAAAATAATTTAAATAATGTATAAATGACACCACTCAGAAAAGGAGGGATGTGTAATGAAAGAGTTCATTGAAAAAGAGTTTGAGAAAAATGAAGAGAAAGGATTCATCATTGAGAGTGATGAGCTGATTGTAGATGTCTTCGCAGGAAGGGTTATTTCCTGGAGTAATTTTCAAGCTGGAAATCTTCACTTTGACCTCTCGGAAAATACCGGAGAAGGGGGTGCTCTAATTTCTCTAACCGGTGGAACCGTGAAGGGGGATCTCATAGTTTGCGGTGCCGGCAGCTATCTCGAAAGATTGGATATAGATAATTGCTCAATAGAAGAAAGGGTAATACTTAGCTACCTGATGACAAACGTGATAAAAGTGGTGGGGAGAAGTGATTCTTTACATTGCTATAAATCGTATTTCAGGGAATTGTATTTATGCGGCGACTTCGGAGAAAAAATAATGATGGATAATCTCGGAGGGGAAGCGATTGAGATAAATGTTCGATACAAGGGTAGTACTTTTTGATTTTTAAGATGAAGGAACTAAAATTCTAAACTCTTAAAAGCGTCCTTAAACGGGCGCTTATTTTTTTATTGAAAATATTAAAAAAAGGATCTGAAAAGGAAATTTGACATAAAATTATTATTGATTATAATGGGAACAGTATGAAAAACAGCCACCCGACAATTGTCTATTTTGTCATGACCCTTCTTATTACGGAAGGATTATTCGGGAGGCTGACTTAGTTTCAAAAAAAATAGTAGTTGTCAGTACCTCCCGAAAAGGAGGTTTTTTTAATCGCGTCTTGTAATTTATTGAATTATAGGGCCCGGTTAAAAAACCGGAAGCACTTTACAAACGAGGAGGTGATGAAAATTTTTCCCAAGAGTAGCGAGCAGGATGGCAGAGCAAAGTCGAGAAGTATTTGGGGAGAAAGATC
>PWHM01000035.1 GCA_003554915.1 Candidatus Nealsoniibacteriota bacterium | reverse complement strand
CCCGACTTTAACTGCTCCAGGGCTTTTTTTTGTAATTCGTCTATTTCTTGTTGTGTCATAATCGTCTAAGTTATCAGTATTTGAATTAATTAACTTAGACAGAGTTAGATTTACACTCCCTTTTTTTAGAGCTACCAAAACCACTTTGGGCTTGAAGTTCTGGGATTTAAATCCGAATAGGTTTGCTGTAACAGTAACAGTTGTCTGTGTAAACTTTTCCATGATGATTCACTGTTATGTAATCGTATAAAATTTGCCAGGGCGTGTTTTTTTTTGAAAAGGAGGATGTCAACGAACACTAACATGATCTCAAAAGACGATATTTCATCTAAAAAATGGCACAGTCTCAACAGCGAAGACGTGCTATCCAGTCTGAATACTGATTCTGAAAAAGGATTGACGGCGGACGAAGCCAGCAAGCGCCTGGAGGAGTTTGGTCCCAACAAGCTGCCCGAGCAGAAGAAACGGGGTCCGCTTATGCGCTTCATCCTGCAGTTTCATGATGTGCTGATCTATATTCTGATTGTTGCGGCGGTAGCCACGGCGCTCATGGGGCATTGGATAGATACCGGGGTGATCCTTGCGGTGGTGATTATCAATGCGGTTATCGGATTCATTCAGGAGGGGAAGGCGGAACAGGCGCTGGAAAGCCTAAAGGAAATGCTGTCCCTCGAAGCGAATGTGATCCGGGACGGGAAGCAGAAAACGGTGGATGCCGATGAGCTGGTGCCCGGTGATATAGTGCTGCTGGAGTCGGGTGACAAAATCCCCGCCGATCTTCGTATTACCGAAGCCAATGGGTTTCAGGTGGAGGAGTCGGCTCTGACCGGCGAGTCGGAGACCGTGGAAAAAGCGGTGGATCCGGTGGATGAAGATTCCGTTGTCGGGGACCGCACCTCGGTCGGGTTCAACGGGACCATGGCCACCTACGGCAAAGCCACCGGCGTAGTGTTCGCAACGGGTGGAGAGACCGAAATCGGAAAGATCAACCGGATGATGGGCGAAGTGGAAGAAATAACCACTCCACTGCTCAGGCAAATTAAGCGTTTTGGGAAAAAGCTTTCCATCGCTATTCTGGCCATGGCCGCTGTGATGTTCGGCATCGGTTACCTGTTCCATGATTTCGAGGTGTTTGACCTGTTCCTGGCCGTAATCGGTCTGGCGGTGGCCTCCATTCCGGAAGGCCTGCCGGCTATTGTAACCATTACACTGGCGCTGGGAGTACAGACCATGGCCTCGAGAAACGCTATCATCCGAAAGCTGCCCTCCGTGGAGACCCTGGGCGCGGTAACGGTGATCTGCTCCGATAAAACCGGCACCCTCACCAAAAACGAGATGACGGCGAAAACCATCTATGCAGATGGCGAGGAGTTTCGGGTGGATGGCTCTGGATACAAACCCGAAGGGGATATCAAAAAGAAAGATTCGGATGACGCCCTGGAGACATCCGAAATTGCGAAAAACAAAGTGCTTCGCCGGTTATTGGAAACGGTAACGCTGTGCAACGAAGCCCGTACCGAAGAAAAAGACGGAGAGTGGGTGCTGGAAGGCGATCCAACCGATGGTGCCCTGATCACGCTCGGTAAAAAGTCCGGTCTGGAAATGGAAGGCTTCAAGAGGCTGGATGAAATCCCGTTTGAATCCGACCACAAGTACATGGCCACCTTGCATAAGCATGAAGAGGGACGGGCGATCCTGATCAAAGGGGCTCCGGAACGGATACTGGAGATGTGCTCTTCGATGCTCACATCCTACGGGGAAAAGGAATTTGACCGGGATGAGATGCAATCGGTGATAGACGATATAGCCGCCAAAGGGGAGCGTGTAATCGCGGCAGCGATCCAGAAAGCGGAAGGCTCGGTGTCCAGCCTGGATAAAGATGATATCGGTAACGCTAACATGCTTCTGGGCCTGGTCGGTATCATCGATCCGCCCCGTCCCGAAGCCGTAGAAGCGGTGAAAAAGTGCAAAGAGGCTGGCATTAGAGTGAAAATGATTACCGGGGATCACGCGATCACCGCCCGGGCTATCGGGGAACAACTCGGAATTTGTGAAGGGAAGGAGGCGATCACCGGCAAGGACATGGAAGATACCTCGGATGAAGAACTTCTGGACATGGTGACCGATTATGACATTTACGCCAGAACGAGCCCGGAGCACAAATTACGTATCGTCAAGGCGTTACAGAAACGGAATCACGTTGTGGCCATGACCGGAGACGGGGTCAACGACGCTCCGGCCCTGAAGCGATCCAGTGTGGGGGTGGCCATGGGTATCAAAGGCACGGAGGTGACCAAGGAGGCAGCGGACATGGTGCTGGCGGACGATAATTTCGCATCCATAGCGCGTGCTGTCGAAGAGGGCCGCACCATCTATGACAACCTGAAAAAAGCAATCCTGTTCCTGCTTCCCACAAATGGTGCCCAGGCGTTGCTTATTATATCCGCTATTTTGCTGGGTCTAACGATGCCGGTGAGTCCGGTCCAGATTCTCTGGGTGAACATGGTGACGGCGGTCACACTGGCCCTGGCCCTGCCGTTTGAGCCGACGGAAGCCGGGGTGATGAAACGAAAGCCCCGGGCTGCGGACGCACCCATTATTGACCGGTATTTCGTGTGGCGTCTGCTGTTTGTATCGGTGCTTGTCGGAGGATTCGCCCTCGGCACCTTCTATTACCTCTATATGAACGGTCAGGCGCATACCCTGGCAAGCACCGTGGCGATCAATGTGCTGGTGGTGAGCCAGTTGTTTTATCTGCTCAACTGCAGAAACCTCTACAACTTCACCGCCGGCCGTGATTTCTTCAGTAACAAAGTGGTTTTCCTTGCAATGGGTGCACTCGCGCTGCTTCATGCAGGATTCGTGTACGCGCCCTTCATGAACAGCTGGTTTGGCACCGAACCGGTAAACGGCTATTACTGGATGTGGGCGCTGGCGGCTGGCCTGACGGTTTTCCTGCTCGTCGAGTTGGAGAAATTCTATTTCAAGAACAGGATAGCTGTCAATGGATAGAGCAACCGGCTGGGAACATGGCAATGAGAAGACGGAAGATTCCGTGATATAGTGAATTTCCGGTGTGCAGTTTCGGTGAATGGAACTACCACTTGCAGTAGACAAATACAAAATAGTAGGACATGGCGATAAATAGACCACCGCCAACAATATTTCCGATGGCTACCACAGTCAGGCTGGTCAGTGTATTGATGGTGGTGACATGAATTTCCAGTCCCTGGCCCTGCCCGTCCTGAATCAGGAGAAATGAAAGGAAGAAATAGAACATGTTGCCGGTGGCGTGTTGAAAACCGATAGCGGGTACGGCGGACAGAGGCAGTATCAATGCAACAAATTTGTCAGTCACTGATCTGCCGGCCATGGCAAGCCAGGCCCCCGCACAAATGAGCATATTTCCGAACAGGCCATGAATGAACATTTGCGGCACGTTATAGGAGAGTTTCTCAGAACTCAAAAGTAATACCTCATCGGCCAACTCCCCGTCATAAAGGTAACTTTGACCAGAAAAAAAGAATAGGAGAACGATGATACCCGCACCGCAGATATTGGCTATTAGTACCACGCTCCAGTTTTTGATCAGTTCCCACAGCCGAATCTTTCCGGAAGCCAGGCTAATGACAGCCAGGTTGTTGGTGGTGAAAATTTCTGCGCCCGAGATGAAGGCGATGATATAGCCCATGGCGTACAGAAACGGGCTGATCAGAGCGGCGGCACTGCCACTGATGGAGGGGCTTGCCAGTACGATCACCTGATAGATAGAGCCCAGGGAGATGAAACAGCCTCCCAGCATGCCAAGCATCAGGGTGGCAATGACAGGGAGGCGGACTTTCTTGACTCCTACATGCAGTACGCGATTGGTTACCTCTTCCGGTGAGTACGCATCAAGGTCCAGCACCGGGTATTGATGCTTTTCGTTGCTTTTATTTTCAGTTTGATTCAAATCGGTTCAGTAGTGTCCGGTTAAAAGTCAAAGAGCCCCAATTGGTTAGCATTTGATGCCATGCTTTCCGTGAGTTTGGGATTCAAAAACAGCTCTTTAAACGTCATATACTCCAATAATGAAACACTCAGCACTTGCATCATCGTG
>PWHM01000125.1 GCA_003554915.1 Candidatus Nealsoniibacteriota bacterium | reverse complement strand
GTTGAAATTCTCAAAGAAGAAGGTATAGAGAATGAAAAGATTTTGGAGGCCGTTTTGGCGCACAATCCCGCAGCTAAAGATGAGCGTAGCGACCTCTTAGAGCAGGTTATATGTGCCGTAGACCCCTTGACGGGACTTATTGTTGCCTCTACGTTAATTTCTCCCAAAAAGGATATAAACGAGATTGATAAAGATTTCGTGATGAGAAGATTCAATGAAACTTCTTTCGCTCGGGGAGCCGACAGGGATATTATAAAAACCTGTGAGGATTTCGACATGGAATTGGAGGAATTCATCCAACTCTCTTTAGGAGCCATGCAAGATATCAGCCACGTATTGGAGCTGGAGTGATTATATTAAATTATTCTGAAAATAAAAAAGCGGGCAACCCGTTTTTTTGTTATTGTTTCGATTCGGACCTTTTATGTTATAATTAATAAAACAGACATTATAAGGAATCTTAAAAATTAAAATGGATTCATGGAGAGAAAAACCAAGATAATTGCAACCGTAGGTCCCGCTTCTTTGGAATATAGTGTTTTTAAGAAAATTATCCGCCAAGGAGTGGATTTTATTCGCATCAATACCGCCTATAGCAATAAAAAGCAACACGACACCATTATTGAGAATCTGAAAAAGATTGAAAAGGACGTTCAAATTATTTTTGATATTCGCTCCCGAAAGGCGGTTGGAAAGATTATTGAATATGATCCGGAAACAGTTGCCGTTTCTTTTGCCGAGTCCGCAGAGCAACTGAAAAAGATAAAAGAGGATCTGGGCGGCTGCAAGATCATTGCAAAAATAGAATCGAAAAAAGGGGTTGAAAACTTCAAAGAGATATTGGATTTTTCCTGGGGGGTAATGATTGCCAGAGGGGACTTGGGCGTAGCCATCACCCTGGAGAGGGTTCCCTGTGTTCAAAAGAGGCTTTCAAAGATGGTTTTGGAAAGAGATAAGTTTTTAATCATCGCCACGGAGATGCTTCTTTCCATGGAAAGAAATCCCAAGCCGACCCGGGCGGAAGCTTCCGATGTGGCTCACGCCGTCTTCAGTGGAGCTTGCTCCGTTATGCTTTCTGAAGAAACAGCAATAGGAAACCACCCCGTCGAAGCGGTAAAATACATGAGAAAAATAGTGGAAGAAGCGGAAAAATGTAATTAAATTTAAAATCTATGGTTAAAAAAATAATAGTAGTTCTCTTAATCATCGGTGCTGTTTTATGGGGAGGTTATGCCATGAAAGGCAGTATTGTTCCGCTTTTTTTCAGCCCCCAAGAGCCGGTCGGAGTCGATGAGGGTTTGAGCTTGGAAGATTTGGAAACGGACCCGGAAACGGTAGCGGAAAATTTGGAGATTCCCTGGGAGGTCGTCTTTTTACCCGACGGTGAAATGCTGGTTACCGAAAGACCGGGAAGAATCCTTTTCCTTGAAGAGGAAGAAGCGTTTCCGATAGATGGAGTTGAGCACGTCGGTGAAGGAGGTCTTTTGGGAATGGATTTGCATCCGGAATTTGAAGAAAACGGTTTTGTGTATCTCTATATGACTACCGAAGAGGAGAACAAAGTTGACAGATATATTTTTGAAGACGGGTCACTTTTGACGGACGGGACCGTAATCGGTGACATTCCGGCAGACAGGTTTCACAACGGTGGAAGGATAAAATTCGGCCCGGACGGTCTGCTTTACATAACCACCGGCGACGCTCAAGAGGCTGACCTTTCTCAACAGAGAGACTCTTTGGCCGGTAAAATTTTGAGAATCACTGATGAAGGGGAGATTCCGGGAGAAAATCCCTTCGGAACCGAAGTCTATTCTTACGGTCACAGAAATCCGCAAGGTATAGCTTGGGACAATGAAGGACGGCTTTGGTCTACTGAACACGGCCCCAGAGCCAGAGATGAACTCAACTTAATTGAAGCCGGAAAAAACTACGGCTGGCCGGTAATAAGAGGGGACGAAGAAGAGGAAGGTATGGAATCCCCGGTTTTACAATCCGGTGACGATTACACCTGGGCACCGACCGGAGCTATTTTTTGGGACGGATCCGTATTTTTCACCGGACTTCGCGGATCGGCAATTTACGAAGCACGGATAGACGGCGGGGAAGTTGATGACTTTTTAATTCATTTTGAAAAAGATTTTGGCAGAATGAGAGCTATAAGAGAAGGTCCGGACGGAATGTTTTATTTACTTACAAACAATACCGACGGTCGAGGAACTCCTCGGGAAGGTGACGACAAAATTATCAAACTAAATCCGGACATATTTAGAAAATAAAATTAAAAAACATGAATAAAAAAATAATCGCCTTAGCAATAATTATCCTGCTTGCCATGGGAGGCGGCGTGGCTTGGCAGTCAATCCAAAGTGACGGTGAGATGAACGGAGAAGATCCTCCGGAAGTTGAAATTCTTACCTTTTTACTGACTGCAGAAGGTAGAGAGTTTTATTTGGACGGAGAGGAGAATCCGGATATAGTAGTAAATCAAGGAGATGAAGTATTGATTGAGCTGATGTCGGAAGAAGGAGTTCACGACCTGATTATAGATGAGTTTGGCGTAGACACCGGTCAATTAATGGAAGGTGAGTCGGAAGCAATTCAATTTACTGCCGACCGGGTAGGTGAGTTTGAGTATTATTGCAGTGTAGGAACTCACAGAGCGGACGGAATGTACGGAAACTTTATTGTGGAAGAATAACTTAAAATAAATCTTAAATACTGTAGTTAAAAGCGAGCTCTTGCCCGATTTAGTCATTTTTATTTACAAAATAATTAAATGTTCTATAATATAAGAAATTAATGGGAGGAGGGGTTTTAATGAAAGCTTATGTAGTTAAAGCTCAAGGAGGAACGAAATATCGTAGCTGGATAGGAACGAAAGTAATCGTCGCCGATTCGGAAAAAGAACTGGAAAAGATATTAACAAAATGGAAGAAGGAGCATATAAATAAACAAGCAGAAAGTGCTCCCAATAAAAATGACAAGGAAAGACTTGAAAGAAGAAAAGAAAATATCAGAGAAAAACTGGAAACTCTCACCTGGAAAATAGAGCAAGAAAAGGAGCTGAAGAAAGGTGTGGTTTGGGAAGGGCGGATGTACCTAAAGATGGATTCACCCTTTTAATCGGAAAACCTAAAAAGCTCTCGGAAATTCCGAGAGCTTTTAATTTTTCTATAGATGCTGCATTATATAAATGCAATAAGTTTTAATTAGTCGGGGATGGGATTTTTAAAAGTGAAAGCAAAAGAGGCTTTGCATTATTTTCAGAAAAAATTAGGGGTAGGGAAATGATTAACTTTATCGCTAAGAGGGATTAATATTATTTGAACAAATCTAAAAATAAGTTATAATGTAACTACTTACAATTTATAAAAGCGTTGAAGAGGTTTCCACCTTGGAGCTGGATCGGGGAAAGCAAAAACCGATCTCGGGACGAGCCCGTAATAGCTCATGATAAGTAAAACCAAAGTGGCACCGTGGTGATAAATCAACATTTCACCAACTTCAATAAAAGTTGGCAGAATCTTGGTTGAGACCGCCTTTGAGTGAATCGGGCGGCTTTTTTTATAGAAATAAATAGAAGAGAAATTTAGAGAGGACTGTTCGAGAGTTAAAATTAGAGTTGTAGATTGTCGGTTAATGATTAATATTTATTTGTTATTAATACTTATCAGTGATAAAATAACTACTACATGAAAACTGTAAACAGAACAATTTTTATCGGGAAAGTAAGAAAGGTAACCGCCTTTACTTTTGACGGATTTTCATCCTGGAAAAAGGGACGAATTATAATCAAAACCTGTAATTATTAAGCCTATTTCTACACCCCTGGGGTGTAGAAATGGGGGAAGATTAAACTAAAATTAAATTTATGTTGGATATACAATATATAAGGGAAAATCCCGAAAAGGTGCAAGAAGGAGCGGACAAAAAACAAGTTGATGTGGACATAGATGAAATCTTAAAGGTAGATGAAAAAAGAAGAGAATTGATTCAAAAAGTGGAAAAAGTTCGTGCTCAAAAAAACAAGGCGAGTGAAAAAATCGCTAAGGCGGACGAGGACAAAAAGAAAGAAATTATTGCAGAGATGCAAAAACTGGACGAGGAAAATGAAGGTTTGGAGGAAGAGCTCAAAGAAATCGAAGAAAAATTTGAGAAATTAATGAAACAAGTTCCCAATCCTCCCTTGGAAGACGTGCCTTACGGAGAAACGGATGAAGACAACAAAGTCATAGAACAAGTAGGCGAGAGGCCCGATTTTGATTTTGAGCCCAAGGACCACCTGGAACTCGGCCAGATGCACGACATCATAGATACGAAAAGAGCGAGCAAAACTTCCGGTGCCCGGTTTACTTTCCTAAAGGGAGAAGCGGTCCAAATTCAATTCGCTTTGGTTAATTTGGCTTTTGAAACTTTAACGAAAAAAGGATTTACTCCCGTAGTAACACCGGAGATGATCAGGCCGGAAATGATGGAAGGGATGGGGTATGTAGAAAGAGGCAGGGACGAAATCTTCTACATTGAAAAGGATGATCTTTTCATGGCCGGTACTTCCGAGCAAGTTATAGGACCCATGCATGCCGACGAGATATTTGAAAAAGACAATCTGCCCAAAAGATACGTGGGATATTCTTCTTGCTTTAGGCGCGAAGCCGGCTCTTACGGAAAAGACACCAGGGGAATATTAAGACTTCATCAGTTCGACAAGGTGGAGATGTTTTCTTTTACCACACCCGATAAGTCTTCTGAAGAGCACGAGTTTTTGTTTGAAATTGAGAGAAACATGATGGAAGAACTGGAAATTCCCCATCAGTTGATTGATATCTGTAGCGCCGACTTGGGTGATCCCGCCGCCAAGAAGTACGACATAGAGGCATGGATGCCCGGTCAGCAAAGATACAGGGAAACCCATTCGACTTCCAACTGCACCGACTTTCAGGCGAGAAGACTCAATACCCGATACAGAAAAGAAGACGGAGACTTGGAGCATGTCCACATGCTGAACGGAACACTTTTCGCAATAGGCAGGATATTGATTGCCATTTTGGAAAACAACCAAAATGAAGACGGATCTGTTGACATACCCGAGGCGCTTCACAAATACTTACCATTTAAAAAGATTCAAAATGGAAGTTGAAAAGATAAAAGAGAAAAAAATTTGGAATGAATTCTTAGAAAAGCATGGCGGAGGCTTTTTGCAATCCTGGCAATGGGGAAAGTTTAAAAGCAGAAACCAAAAAATGCATCGATTGGGCTGTTTTTCCGGCGAAGCTTTTGAAGGAGTTTGTCAGATTTTTGAAGAAAGATTACCTTTGGGAAAATATCTCTACATTCCTTACGGTCCGGTCGTCTCGAAAAATATTTCTTCAGACGAGTTCTTAAAAGAAATTAAGAATTACATGAGAAAGCGGGCGGACTTTATCAGAGTGGAACCAATAGAAAAGATAAGATTAGGTAGAGAAGCGTTCAATAGGCACCAGCCCAAGAAAACACTGATAATAGATTTAAAGACCGAAGATGAGCTTCTGGAGGGCTTTGACAAAGATACCCGATATTCAGTCAGGAGAGCTAACAGGGAAGGGGTCAATTTCAGAGAGGCGGAAGCTGTGGATTCTTTTTATAATCTATTAAGTCAAGCCTCCGGACGGCACGGATTCGGGATTTATTCCGAAAAATATTATCAAGATTTATTTGATTTGGAGATTACTCGACTTTTCGAAGTTCGTCACGACGGAGATGTATTGGCTTCCGCTTTCGTAGTGTTTTTTGGTGATCAAGCCACTTATCTCCACGCCGGTTCAAGTGAAATAAAAAGAGAGTTTTGCGGCTCTACCCTTTTGAATTTTGAAATTATGAATAAGGCTTTCAAGGCTGGCTTTTCCCGGTATGATTTTTGGGGAATAGATGAAGAAAAAATGCCCGGAGTGACCAAGTTCAAGAAGGGCTTCGGAGGTGAGGAGGTAAGGTATCCGGAAGCGAGAGACATCTCTTTTAATCTTAAATATGGGATGTATAAAAAAGCCCATCAAATTAAATCTAACTTTTCATGAAGGTTCAAGAGTCGCAAAATGAAAAGGAGGGGGATAAGTTTCTGATTAAAGAGAACGGATCTTTTACCCAATCCATTGATTGGGGTAATTTCAAGAAGAAAAATCAAAAAGTAAAAAGGCTGGAGGCCAGAGAAAGCGGTAGTCTTGTAGGAGTGTGTCAATTTTTAGAAGAAAAAAATCCCTTCGGTGAGTATTTTTACATTCCCTACGGCCCGGTTGGAAAGACAAAGAAGGCAAGAAATAGATTATTTAAAGAGGTGGCTGAAATAGGTAAAAAAGAAGGGAAAACATTTGTAAAATCGGAACCGACGAAAAAAGTTAGACCGGGAAGGCCGAGCAATCACAGGCTGCAACCCGAAAAAACCTTGGTTAAAGATATAAGTGAAGAGCCGGAAGAAATACTCAGTGGTTTTGAGGAAAACACCAGATACAGCGTCAGATATTCAAAAAGAAAAGGAGTAGAGATTCAAAAAAACCAAGATGAAGAAGGTTTACAGAGATTTTTTCAGCTTTTAAAAAAAACGGAAGAGAGGCAGGGCTTTGATAGTTTTTCAAAGGAATATTTTAAAAACCTTCTTTCAGAGATAGATTCTGATTTATTTTTGGCAATTTCAGAAGAGGGAAAGGTGGTTGCCAGTACCATATTCGGATATTTCGGAAAGACAGCCACTTCTTTACATTCCGCATTTGATTATAAAAAAAGAAAACTTAGGGCTACCTCGCTCATTCGTTTTGAAGCAATTAAAGAGTCTAAAAAACAAGGATGTACTGAATTTGACGCTTGGGGAATAGATGAAGAAAAAATGCCCGGAGTGACCAAGTTCAAGAAGGGCTTCGGAGGTGAGGAGGTAAGGTATCCGGAAGCGAGAGACATACCCTTGAAACACACAAAATACAAAGGTTATAGCTTAGCTTCGAAAGTTGTTAAAAATAATTAATTGCATATTAGAAAAATGAAATCAAAGATATTAGAAAGGATATTGAAGATAATAACGGTTAGGATAATAGCCAAATACAATCCGTTAATTGTGGCGGTTACCGGAAGTGTGGGAAAAACTTCGACTAAAGATGCGATTTATACCACCCTTAATAAATACAAAAATACTGAAAAAAGCAGCCGAAACTTCAATACGGAGATCGGAGCTCCCTTGGTGTTTTTCAGGGTTGATGAGCCGGGAAAAGACGTAAAGAGTTGGCTCCGTATTTTGTGGAAGGGGGTCAAGCTAATTCTAAAAAAGGATGATAATTATCCGGAAGTGATAGTTATGGAAATGGCCGCCGATCGGAAAGGGGATATAGAATATTTAACAAGTTTTATCAAGCCGCACATCGGAGTGGTTACGGCCATAGGAGACACACCGGTTCACTTGGAGTTTTTCGAGAATGTAAACGAAGTGGTAAAAGAAAAGTCCCTATTGGTTAAACACACCAAGAAGGGCGGTACTGTTATTTTAAACGGTGATGACGGGAGGGTTTTTCAAATGAAAGGGAGAGCGAAAGCGAAGGTGAAAACATTCGGGCTTTCCAATCGGGCGGAGATAAGAGCTAAGAATATTAAGTTGACCGGTACTGAAAAAGATCCACGAGGAATTCAGTTCTCAGTAAATCACGGAACCGAAGAGCACAAAATAGAGCTACCCAACGTTTTCGACGAAGGATCAGTGTATTCGGTTTTGGCCGCCGTGGGAGTAGGGGTGTCTTTGAGCATACCCGTTTACAGACTGGTTGAGTCCGCGGCAGAATTTATGCCTCCGAAAGGCAGAATGCGGCTTTTGAAGGGTGATGGATTCAATATAATTGACAGCAGCTATAATGCAGCTCCCAAATCAACCGAATTGGCACTTGAAACCTTGAAAAAACTGCCCGGAAAAAGGAAGGTAGCGGTTTTGGGAGACATGCTCGAATTGGGTCAGTCTTCAAAAGAGGCTCATGAAAAAATAGGAGAGAGATGCAAGTTCTTGGACGTTTTGATAACCGTAGGAGAGGACTCTGAGCTGATTGGACCCTCAGCCAAAGAAAACGGATTCAAGGGAGACATATTTCATTTTAAAAGCGCAGAAAGGGCGACCGAAAAAGTTGAAAAGTTGACCTCCAAGGGGGATTTAATTTTGATCAAGGGGTCTCAATCAATACGAACTGAAGAAATCGTCGAAAAGTTGATGACCGGTGACCCTCAAAAAGAACTGGTAAGGCAATATCATCCGTGGAAAAAAGATGGGCAGAATTAAAAAAACTTACAACAAAAGGAAGAAAAGCTCTTTAGTAAAAAGGAAGAATTTTTGGATTTTTCTAATTATACTTTTTTCATTGACATTTTTCTCTTATGAGCTCTTTTTTAATTCCTTCCATCAACTTGAAGATATTACCGTAGAAGGGGTGGAGACAGTCTCCGAAAGTGCTCTTGAGGGGCTGGTAAGAAGAAAGTCCTCCGCTGAGCTGGTTTTGGAGACGAGTAGCCTTGTTACCGTTTCGAAAAAGAAGATCGATGAAGCTATTCTTTCCGGACACCCTCACATCGAAAAAGTGGATATAAAAAAAGTTTTTCCGAATAGATTGGAAATTGAAGTGACGGAAAGAGAAAAAGAGGCGACATGGTGCGTTGGACCGGAAGCCGACCGGGAATGCTTCGAGATAGATTTTTCGGGAGTAGCTTTTAAAAGGATTGCTCCGAATAACGATGAGTTTCATATACACTTGAAAACACCGACGGAGACTGAGTTGGGAGCCGGGGTTTTTCCTGAAAAAAAGATTGATTTTTTATTTGAAGCTCGCGAAAATCTTGAAAATGATTTCGGCTATGAGGTTGCAAAGATGACAATTCCTCACAACAGGGCTTTATTCGCGCTCGTAAAGGAGGGTCCGGAGATCAGATTTGACATGGAGGATCAATTGTCCGGGCAGCTGGAGCGATTGGAAATTCTGCTAAAAGAGAGAATTGAAGACTTTGAAGAAGTGGAATACATAGAGCTTCGGTACGGAAGTAGAATATATTACAAATAAAACTATGAATCTCAGTGGTGAAATAAGGGAAGCCTTAAATTTTTTAGAAAAAAGCAACAAGCACGTTTTCATAACCGGTAAGGCGGGAACGGGCAAGTCAACTTTGGTGAAGGAATTTATGAACAAGACGGCTAAAAACGCTGCCGTACTGGCCCCGACCGGAGTGGCGGCGGTTAACATATCGGGCCAAACCATTCATTCTTTTTTCGGATTCAAACCGGGAGTAAATCCGGACACGGTAGGTAAAACCAATAGGAGGAAAAAGCTTTTTAAAAACTTGGATGCCTTGGTGATAGATGAGATTTCAATGGTCAGGGGAGATCTCTTGGATTGCGTAAGTAGATTTTTGATGCTCAACGGACCGAAAAGAGAAGTTTTTGGAAACGTACAAATTATAATGGTCGGAGACCTTTTTCAGCTCCCCCCGGTTTTAACTTCGGATGAAGAAAGGTTCTATCAAATGCGCTATGAAACTCCCTATTTTTTTTCTTCCAAAGCTTTCCAAACTACCGATCCCGAATTTATAAAACTGAGAAAAATACACAGGCAATCCGACCCGGAATTCATATCGATTTTGAATCGGGTTCGGAGCGGGGAAATAACCGATGAGGATTTAAAAAGGTTGAATGAAAATGTAATTTCCGATTTTAATTTTGAAGCGGACGGAATATTTTTAACCACCACCAATAGAAAGGTAAGAAAGATTAACTCCAAGCAACTGAGTAAACTTTCCGGGGAAACTTATTCCTTTAAAGGAAAAGCGACCGGCTCTTTTCCTAAGTCCTATTTTCCAACTAAAAAGAGCTTGAAATTGAAGGTGGGGGCCAAAGTTATGCTTTTAAACAATGACCGGGAAAACAGATGGATTAACGGAGACGTCGGAGAGGTTGCTCAGATTGGAAAAGGGGACCGGGTGGTTAAGGTTAAATTGGAAAACGGAAGGTCGGTTAAGGTAACGCCCAACAAGTGGGAGAGAATAAGATTCAACTATGACAAAAGCAAAGATAAAATAAAATCGGAAGAAGTCGGCTCTTTTGAGCAGCTTCCCATCAGACTTTCCTGGGCGACCACCATCCACAAAGCACAGGGAAAGACTTTTAAAAAAGCGACTATAGATTTTCAAAACGGAACTTTTTCTCACGGTCAAGCATACGTTGCCCTCAGCAGATGTGAAAATCTACAAGGACTTCATCTGCAACGACCCATAAAAAAAAGCGACATAATAGTCGATCGAAGAATTAATAAATTTTTAACCGAGATGCAAAATGGAACCTTTGGCGCATAAAATAAGGCCCGAAAAGTTGGATGATTTTGTAGGCCAAGACCATTTGGTGGGGAAGGGTAAACCCTTAAAAGAGGCGGTGGACAAAAGCCACTTATTTTCTTTTATTCTTTGGGGGCCGCCGGGAACGGGAAAGACGACCTTTGCTTACATATACGCAAACGAGCTGGAGGGTGAGATTTTCAAGCTGTCCGGGGTTTCGGCCGGAAAAGATGACATGAGAGAGATTGTAAAATTGGATTTCGGAAATCATCCCAAAATTTTGTTTCTCGATGAGATTCACAGACTGAACAAAGCCCAACAGGACTTTCTTTTGCCTTATGTGGAGTCCGGAGAAATAACCTTGATAGGAGCGACGACGGAGAATCCCAGTTTTGAAGTTATATCCCCACTCCTTTCCCGATGCAGGGTTTTTACTTTTAACCCGTTAAACGAAAAGGAAATTAAAAAGATACTGGAAAGAACCGATTTTAATTTAGGCAAAGAGGAGAAAGATTGGCTGGCCTCAATATCGAACGGTGATGCTCGCCAGGCCCTGACTGTTTTGGAAAACACCTACAAACTTTACGGCAAGGTAACTCTTGAGAATTTAAAAAACAGTTTACAAAAGGCACATATAAGACACGACAAAAAAGGGGACGGCCACTATGACACCATATCAGCCTTCATCAAATCGATGAAATCCGGAGACTCCGATGCCGCTTTATATTACTTGGCCCGGATGGTAAAAGCGGGGGAGGATCCCAAATTCATCGCCAGAAGAATGGTAATATTCGCCTCCGAGGATATAGGTATGGCAAAACCGACCGCTTTGGTGGTTGCCAATGAAGTTTTTCGGGCGGTAGAGACCGTAGGGCTTCCGGAGGCGGGAATAAACCTGGCACACGGAGCAGTTTATCTCTCTGAATGTGAGAAGGACAGAAGAGCTTACAACGGATACAAAAGTGCCCTGAAGACCGCAGAAAAATACGGTAATTTGAAGATTCCGATGAAGGTGAGGAATGCACCGACGGATTTGATGAAAAAGAAGGGTTACGGTGAAGGATATGAGCCTTATTCAAAAGAAAGCTTTTTGCCTGAAAAAATAAAGGATAAGAAGTTCTTTAAAGATAAGAAATAGATACGAAAAGCAACCAATCTAAAAAAATAAGCGGCTCAATTAAGAGCCACTTTTTAATTCTTGAAGCTTTCCTTTCAATTGGGCAATTCTCTTGTTAAGTTTCATCAGGTCTTCTATTGTCTCCAGTGTTTCTTTTATGGTCCCTCCACTTTCTTCCAGCTGTTGATAACAGTCTCTAAATTTTTCGATTGTCGCTTCGTATTCTTTCACTAGTCCAATCTCCTCTTCCGTAAGCTCTCTTTTTTCCATGATTTGCACTATATTCACTCGGTTCAGTTGCATATCGAAACCTCCTTTTTTAAACTATACAATTTATTTATTAAAAAAGCAAGTTTCTTGTCTTATATTAACTCAGATAAAAAAACACCGGTTCTAAAAACCGGTGTTTTGAAATTAAGGGCGAGAATTTATTAATATTCTTCACACTTCAACTTGTAGTAATCTCTGGGATGGTCGCAGGAAGGACAGATCTCGGGAGGGGTTTTTCCTTTATGGACCCTTCCGCACTCCAAACAAACCCATTCAACCTGCTTTTCTTTCTTGAATACGGTTTCTTTTTTTACCTGCTCTAAAAGTTTTTTATATCTTTCTTCGTGATACATCTCTGATCCTGCCACCGCTTTAAGTCTTGCCGCCACTTCCGGGTATCCTTCTTTTTTAGCTGTTTTAGCGAATCCGGGATACATCTCACTATTTTCATAATGCTCTCCGTCTATGGCTGATTGCAGATTTTCCTCGGTATTTCCCAGGGTGGAAATGAAGTCAGCTTCTACCGTAATATCGGCAATGTCCAAATTTTCGTCGTCTTTAATTTGGTTGAACATTCTTATCATCCACTTGGCATGCTGCTTTTCGTGTTCGGCCGTTTCGTTGAAGATATTGTAGATTTGAACATACCCTTCTTTTTTAGCCAGAGATGCATACATGTTATATCTGTTCCTGGCCTGACTCTCACCGATGAACGCTTTTGCTAAATTTTTTAGTGTTTGATCCATGGTTATCAATTAATTTTAGATTATTAAAACTCTGACCGTTTAAATTATAATGCTATTTGCAGGTTTTACAAACTCCACAGAAAACCATCCGGCAGCTTTCAACCATACCTACGTCCAACTTTTTCTTTTCCGGTATATCAACCTTTTCTTCAATATCGAAGATTTGTCCACACTGATTGCAAATGAAGTGAGGGTGTGGATCTTCTTTGTAGTCCCACCGAGAAACGTCAGTCGGAATTTCTTGGATTTTTCCTTTCTCTTTGAAATTTCTGAGTATTCTGTAGACAGTTGCCTTTGAAATGTTGGGTAACTCTTTTTTAACTTCACTGTAGACGGTATCCGCAGAGGGATGACAGCAGGTGGAAGCCAAATATTTTTCGATAACCTCTTTTTGCTTGGTTTTTCTTACTGATTTTGTCATAATTAATAATTATTACTATTAAAAAGTATATTATTTATAATAAATATTGTCAAATTTAAGCTATTTGCTTTTATTTTATTCTATTGTATAATAAGACAATCCTAAAAAGGGGGGTTAAAAATGCAGGCACATTCACAAAAGAAAAAAGAGATTATGAGGAAAATTGACAACTGGTCGGGAATTAAAGTTACTGATTTTGACAAGATGACGGCCTTCAATTTTATCAACTATTTAGAGATGATCCACGGGATTGTTTCAGAAGATCAGCAGTCCAGTTTTAGTTTTTGCATTATAACGGAGGCTAATGGAAGAGGGGTTGAGGCAGCTTTTCATAAAAAAACCGGTAAGTACGACATTTATTTACCGGGACTAGCCGAAAGATTTAAAGAAGCTTCTGTTTTGTTTCCGATTGAAGAGAGGTTAAAAACTTGGGATCAACGATTATTTTTTGTTGCAGTTCACAAGTATAGGCACTACCTTCAGGCCGAAAAGAAAATTTCTTTAATTACTCGAGAAGCCGTAATTTGCAACCCTCTTCTTAAGAAGATAGTGAGAAGAGTCGAAAGAGACGAAAAACATGAAAAATGCTCTTGCTCAAGAGATGGAATCAATGATAAGGAATTTGTATATAGAGAGTTCGACAGTATTGTTGTTCAGAACTATTCACTTAACAGGCTTTATGAGTCCGATCTGCTAAAGAGGTATGGTAGATTTAAAGATATTCCCATCATCTTATTAAAAAGGAGGATTGCCCCGACTATTACGGTCGAGGCCTAAAAGATACTTAAGAGCACCGCTTCCAAAAAAGCGGTGCTTTTTCTAATCATACAAAAAGAAGAAAAGAAGAGGGGTTTCTTACCCCTCTTCGGCTTATCGGTATAATTATCTTCGGTTTGAAATTCTTGATTCGAGCTCATTGAGCTCCTTTACGGTTCTTTTTTCATCTTTTTCCGGATTCTTGTAAATTACGGCGCATTTGATTATATTCAAATCGTTATCACTTATACCGAAATTTTCTCTCTTTTTCATTTCCTCCAATTCGCGGAAGCAAGAATCCGCTTTTTCGTATTCCTCTTCCAAAACGGAGCGACGATATTTTAAAAATCCGGAAACGAAATCGAGAAGATAGCTTTCCCGTTTTTTTACTTCTCGCTTCTCCAAAATCTCCTCAATTTTCTCCTGCTTCTTTTGAACCTTACGCACTGCCGGTTTATTTTTAGTTCCTTTACGAGATTTCTTTCTTTTTCCCATCTTTTTCACCTCCGGTTTTTAAAGAAAAGACCGGACTAAATTAAAAAGCTCTTAATTGCCACACCGAAGATAATTTTTATTTTAAGGTTCTATTTGAATTTTAGTGATTTATTTTTATTTTAGCAAGTTTTTGCTAATTAATCTTATTTCTTTTATAATAAGAAAAGCTATCATATTTTAGATTAATATTATAAAAAACGAATCAAAATTATAATCGTAAAACCAACAAGTGGAAAGAAAATTAAAGTCCATTGTTTCGGTGATACGGTTTTTTTATGAATATTGAACTTAAAGAATTTTTAAAGGAAACCAAGAGCGAGGTTGATCCCGTAATTGAGGAATTACTCAGTAAGAAAATGGGAGAAAGATTCAAGGAAGAAATACTTTATCCAGTAAGAGCCGGAGGTAAAAGAATTCGCCCAACCTTAACGACCCTTTCTTGCATGGCTGTAGGGGGGAGAAAAAAAGAGGCGATTAAGTTAGCGGCTATAATTGAAATTTTTCATAATTATTCCCTGATTATAGATGATGTAATTGATTGTGGGGAGTTGCGTCGAGGCAAAAAAACGACTATTGAAAAATACGGTCAATCAATGACCGAATGTATCGGTATGCTTTATGGGATAAGTCTTTCCAATGCGATAATTGGTTTGGATAAAAATATTGCCAGAGAGCTAACCAAAGCTATGAAGTTGGTTGTTGAGGGAGAGATTATCGACGTTTTGCAGGAGTTGAAAGTTAAAGATGAGCCATATCTAGAAGAAAATTATTATAAGAAAGTCGGAAAGAAGGATTATTTTGAAATGGCAGAAAAGAAGACAGCTTCTTTAATTCAAGTTTCCTGCAAAGTTGGAGCTATGGCCGGAAAAGGTGAGAGCAAAGAGATTGAAGCACTTTCTTCATACGGAAGATTTTTAGGGCTAGCTTATCAGGTGCAGGACGACATACTTGATATTTTTGGAGATGAAAAAAAATTCGGTAAAGAAATCGGTAAAGATATCAAAGAAAGGAAAAGAGGGAATATAGTTTTTCTTCTTGCACTCGATGAAAGTGATAAAAAAGATGAACTTTTAAAGATAATGGAAAAAGAAAATATAACTGATAAGGATATAAATCGAGCTATTGAAATTATGAAAAATACAGATAGTAGAAAGCAGGCGGTAGAGATAAAAGATAAATATATAAAAAAAGCAGACAATAGTCTTGAGTCTTTACCCTCTAATAAATATACAAAACTGTTAAAGGAAATTACAAGTTATTTAAAGAAAAGAAAAAAATAAATTAAATTGGGCCAAATGAATCAAGAAAACAACCTCTTTAATTATTACGGATTTACTCAAGATGAAGTTGAAAAACACCCAACGATTAGTGGAATTTTAAAAAATTTAACAATAGATGAAATTAATAAAGTAATTAATGGGGTAGATCAATTTAAATTACCTAAAAATTCAAGGAGGTTAGTTGATAAATATGAAAAGGTTGGCCAACGCATTGATTTTATTTGGAAGTGGACTTATTTATTAAATAAAAAATTAACTTTATCAAGTGTTCCCAGGAAGACTAAAGACCAACTACTCACAACCAAACTTTCCACGATTATAATTAACGCCTTAGTGGATGATATTGCTGATGAAAGAAAAAATAAAGAAATGTGGGAGGCGTCTTTTAATATATTTTTTAACCAAAAAGAATACGAAAAAAACTTAAGAAGTTTTACAGATGAAGAGGTTGATTATTTAAAGACCATTGGTTATTTTAAAGAATTTTTATTAAATAATATTGAAAACTATCCAAATTATAATAAATTTAAAGAAGTTTTTTATTATGATTATCGACAATTTTTTAATGCAACTTTATACGGTTATCTAACTAATAAAAATTTAGAAATTATAAATTTTGAAGAAGCAAGAAATTATTCGTCCGCAAATATGCAAATAATGGTCCTCCTAATGATTGACTTAATGGCTTCACCATCCTTTAGAAATGAAGAAATTGGATTGACAAGAGAATTATTTTGGAATATTCAGCGAATGGGCAGAATAGGAAATTCACTAACAACTCTAGAGCGAGAAATTAAAGAAGGGGATTATAGCAGTGAAACTTTTGCTTACATGATTTCTAATAATATCTTAAAACTAGACGACTTAAAGCGTAATAAAGATTATATTGTAAGTAAGGTAGAAAAAAAAGTTAAGAGGGATATGCTAATTCAGTGGGATAAAAGATTTCAAAGGATAGAAGAGTTTAGAAAAAAAATAAGCTTTTTTAATGTGAGTAATGTTTTAGATGGCACTAAAGAGTTATTGATAAATCATTTATGTAGTGAGGGATTTAAATAATATGTTTTTAATTGGTCAAATTTTTCTATTTATTATAATTTTCGTAGCCGCTCTTTTATCTTTTTGGATCTACTTTCAAAACAGAAAAAAGAAAGTGAATAAATTATTTTTCATATCTTCCTTCTTCCTTTTAGTTTGGGTTCTGTTTGGGCATCTTATCACTATTCCGGGGCAAGCTGAATCGAGTGTAATATTTAGAACGAAAATAGCCTACATAGGTGTGTACGGATGGTTGGTTAGTATGTATTTTTTCTTAAAGAATTTTCCAAAAAAAGATAAAAAACAAAGCCTTCTTCTTGGCTGGGCTGTAGTTATAATTGGAGTTTCTCTATCTGGTGTTACTATTTTTACAGACCTCCTGGTTAAAGGCGCACAAATTAAAGAATTTTACCCTCACCCCGAACTCGGAAGGGGTACTCCTTTTATTTATGCAATAATTTTTATACTTTTTGTTTTACTTTTTAGAAATATACACAAAAAATATTTTTCCTTAACAAGTACGGAAAAAAGAAAAGTCCAATATCTGTTACTTGGTTTGATCATCTTTCTTCTTTTTAATCTTATATTTAATGTGTTCATATCTCCCATTTATGGAATGGTTCCTTGGGCCTATATTGCAAATTATGCTGCCATATTTTTCCTTAGTTTTACTGCATATGCGATTGTGAAACAAAATTTATTTGGGATTAAGGTTGTATTAACAAGCTTGATTGTTGGTTTGATTGCTATTCTTTTAGGTGTGGATCTTATATTTTTCACTAAAGAACTATGGATACAAATTTCAAAAGGAGTTATTTTAATTATCTTTCTTGCCTTCGGTTATTTTCTGGTAAAAAGTGTAATGCGGGAAATAGAACGTAAGGAAGAGCTGGAAGAGTTAAGTAACGAACTGGTTGAGACCAACACAGAATTAAAGGAAGCGAATAAGAAGTTGAGAAAATTGGATAAAGCTAAATCAGAATTCATCTCTATCGCTTCCCAT
>PWHM01000069.1 GCA_003554915.1 Candidatus Nealsoniibacteriota bacterium | reverse complement strand
TTGGCCTTGCTGACTACCGGCTTTTGGCCGGCGATAAGCCCCACATCGGTTAAAAAATAATCCATTATTTCCTGGGCCTTGTCGGAAGATTTACCCTTGACGCGTTCGCCGATTCCGGTATTTATGGTTACTCTTTCCAAGCGGGGAACGGCCATCGGGCTGTCATAGTCGAACTGATTAACCATTTCATCGATAACTTTTTCACTGAATTGTTGTTTTAAGTCCTCCATCTTTAATTAAGACTCTTATTACACTTTTTACAAACTCTTTTTTTTCCTTCGGAAGCCTTCTCCACTCCCGTTCTGGTCGCCTCGTCACACTTCGGACAAATCAGTTTAACGTTGGATACGTCCATCGGAGCCGGAAACTCTATGATTTGACCCGACTCGCCCTGCTTTTTCGGTCGGACGTGCTTTTTCATCAAATTCAATCCTTCAACGATAACCTGTTTGTCTTGAGGAAAAGCATGCATCACCTTCCCGCTTTTACCACGGTCCTTTCCGGCGATTATTACCACTTTGTCGTTCTTTTTTATCTTCATACTATCTCTTTTGCTAAAGTAGTGATTTCCTTGAAACCTTTTTCGGCTAACTCACGGGGAATCGGTCCGAAGATCCTGCCGCCGATCGGCATATTCGAATCACCTTCCAAAACTACGGCTGCATTCTCATCGAATCTGATATAGGTTCCGTCTTTTCTTCTGTATTCCTTTCTTTGACGAACAACGACCGCCTTGACCACGTCGTGCTTTTTGACTTCTTTTCTCGGTTCCGACTTTTTTACCGCGGCGACTATGATGTCGCCTATCTGAGCGTATCTTTTCTTGGAACCGCCCAAAACCTTAAAACACTTGATCTCTTTCGCGCCGGCGTTGTCGGCTACTTTCAGTTTTGTTTCCGGTTGAATCATGTTAGCTTTTTAATCTTTTTACAACTTTCCATCTTTTATCCTTGGAAATCGGCTTCGTTTCTCTGATAATCACTTCCTCTCCTTCTTCCAGTTCGTTTTCTTCGTCGTGAGCTTTGTATTTTTTATGGATTTCGTATCTCTTTTCGTATCGGGGATGTTTTTTAACCGAAGTAACCTCGACGACGACCGTCTTGTCCTGGCGTGCCGATACTACTTTTCCACGTAACTCATTTTTCATAAGAACCTTCGTTTAATATAGTTAAAATTCTGGCGATATCCTTCTTTAAATTACGAGCCGCTTTCGTGTTTTTAACTCTTCCGGAAGAGAGGTTGTGTTTAACCTCTTGGAGCTTTTCTCTTTTTTTCTTGAGAAGCCCTTCCAATTCCGATTTGCTTTTTTCTCTTAATGCTTGCGGTCTCATTTTATTTTCTTTTTACGAATTTCGTTTTTACCGGCAGTTTGTCCGACGCTTTACTGAAGGCCTCCCTGGCCATTTCTTCATCTATTCCGTCCAGCTCAAAAATAACCCTGCCCGGCTTTACGGGAGCTACGTATCTGTCGACCGATCCTTTACCTCCTCCCATCGGCACTTCCAGTCCTTTTGTGGTAACCGGCTTGTCGGGAAAAACTCTGGTCCACATCTTACCACCTTTTCTCAAATATCTGATTATGGCTCTCCTGGCCGCTTCCAGTTGCCGGGAAGTGAGCCACTTGGGATCCAAGGTTTTAAGGCCGTAAGTTCCGAACTCCACTTTCGTGCCCGAAGTGGCGACTCCTTTGAGTCGCTTCATTTCCTTGTGTCTCTTTCTGTGTTTTACTTTTTTCGGTACTAACATATTAATCGAATTTTTCTCCTTTGTAAATCGATACTTTTATTCCTATGGTTCCGAATTTGCAGTAAGCTTCCTCAAAAGCGTAATCCAGATCGGCTCTCAAAGTTTCTCGGGGCAAGTTCCCTTCGGAGATATGTTCCGTTCGAGCAATTTCAGCACCGTTCAGTCTCCCGGCCACTTCTATTCTTGCTCCCTGGACTTTTCTGTTAGCCGTTATCTTGCCCATAGCGTGTTTTATAACCCTTCGATAGTGCATTCTCTTTTCCAGCTGCTTAGCCATCTCTTTGGCCGCTATGGAGGCCGAAGACCAGGGATCCTTTACCTCTTTAACTTCTATTCTGACCTTTCTGTCCGTCACTTCGTCTTCATCCAAGATTTCATCCAATCCTCTCTTCAGTTTTTTAACTCCTTCCCCGCCTCGACCTATAACTATACCGGGTCTCGAGGAATGGATTACTACATTCAGCTCGGAAGGGGACCTTCTTATTTCTGTTTCCGCAACTCCCATATCATCCAATTTTTCATTCATATACTCTCTGATCAAGTGGTCTTCTTTCAAGTACTCGGGATATTTTTGATTATAAAAACCCTTCGACTTCCAGTCGGCCGTAGTAGTAATTCTTTTAATTCTCGGATGAGACCTTTGAGACATATCTATTTATATTGATTTACGTCTAAAAATATCTTTGCCCTTTCCCTTTTGTTCTTTTTTGGACATATCCTTTTCCGAAGACCCTTTCTTACTTTTTTTCAAGTCGGCTTCTTCCTTGGGTCTTTCTTTTTTCTTTATCCTTTTTATCTTGCCCTTTTTACCGGTCTTTATCTCCTTCCCCGCCTCCAGTTCGTCCAAAACTATGGTGATATGGGAAGTTTTTTTCTGAATTTGATCCGTCGCTCCCCTCGCTCTCGGCCGCCATCTCTTGAGGGTCGGGCCTTCATCGACTCTTATTTCGGAAATATATAAATTACTCTTATCCAAATCAAAATTATGCTCCGCGTTAGCGATCGCCGATTTCAAAAGCTTACCGATCGGTTTCGTCGCTTTTTTGGGGGCGAACTTAAGCCTATTTTCGGCTTCATCGACTCTCCTTCCCCTGACCAGGTCAGCAACGAGGCGAACCTTTACGGGTGACATTCTCAAATGATTCAATTTTGCATCAACTTTCATAGGTTTTTATATCTATACTTCATCGTCCAAAGTTATATTTCTTCTTCCGCTCTTTGTCTCTTTTTCTTCTTCTCTCTGCATTCTACCACCGTGCTTTTTAAACTTCTTGGTGGCTGAAAACTCTCCCAACTTATGACCGACCATATCTTCGGTAACCGAAACCTCGACGTGCTTTTTGCCGTTATAGACTCCGAAAGTAAACCCGATCATCTCCGGCGTAATTACTGCGTCTCTGGCCCAGGTCTTGATCATTCCTTCTCCCGGCTTTTGATTTTCAACCTTTTTTAAAAGCCTCTCGTTTATGTTGGGTCCTTTTTTTAAACTTCTGGACATATGTTTAATTTATTTCTTCTTTTTCTTTTTTTCGTCGCGTCTTTTAACTATATATTTGTCGGTGTGTTTTCTTTTTCTGGTCTTAACTCCCTTGGCCGGTTTACCGGTCGGTGTCTTGGGATGCTTTAATCCTATCGTAGAACCGCCCTCCCCGCCACCATGGGGATGATCAACGGCGTTTTTGGCCTTGCCTCTGACCTTCGGCCTTCTGCCTTTCCGTCTGTTCGTTCCCGCTTTCTTTTTATCTTTGTATTGATGTTCGGGATTGGAAAGTTCTCCGATTGATCCGAAACATTCCCGGCCCACTTTCCTGACTTCCTTGGAGGGCATCTTCAAGTGAGTATATTTCCCTTCTTGAGCCAATACTACCGCTGAAGCTCCGGCCGCTCTGACCATTTTTCCTTCTCCATTCGGATTCAGTGAAATATTGTGAATCTGAGTTCCGATGGGAATGTTTTTAAGCTTCATCCTGTTTGCTAATCTCAAAGGAGCTCTTTCATTCGTTAAAACCTTATCTCCCACTTCCAGTCCTTGCGGAGCCAAAATATAGCCTTGAGTTTCGTCTTCATACTCAATTAAAGCCAAGTAGGCAGTTCGGTTGGGGTCGTAATCGATTCGCGTAACTTCTCCTTCCAGGCCCATCTTTTCTTGTCCGTAATTGACTTTCCGCCAAATCTTACGAGCTCCGCCACCACGCGTCTTGACCGTCATTTTTCCGGTATTGTTTCTCCCGCCCGTCTTTTTCATGCTGACGGTTAAGGATTTGGGTGGTCTACTGTTTTTGTCCGGCTTTTGCATAATTCGACTATTATTAAAACATTATTTAAATCTTAAGTCAAGAAGAAAGTATTTCTATCGACTGGCCCTCTTTGAGCCAAGCCGTCGCTTTTTTATAGCCCTTCTTCTCTCCCTCGATTCTTCCCAGCCTTCTCTTTTTGGCCGGTATCTTGGTGACGGTCACCTTTTCTAC
>PWHM01000087.1 GCA_003554915.1 Candidatus Nealsoniibacteriota bacterium | reverse complement strand
TTGGAGCCCACTTTGTTAAGCTCGACGTATTCTTTTACTATATCGACTATATCGAGCCGTGATTTTATTTCCTCAATTGTATTGTCGGGCATTTCCTTTTTATTATAAAGAAAAAGCTTTCCTTTTTCAAACCATCCCCCGACCTCGAGGATTTATCACCAAAAACGGACTTTTCGGACTTGTGTTAAAAAGCACCCTCGAAGGACCGGAAAATAAGAAGTTTGAACTTAAAATCTTGACAATAATTTTTCAATTCGATAAACTTCTACCGTAACGATAAGAAAAGAAACAATCGGTCGATAACAGGCAAAAATCAGAAAAGAAATAAAAAGGTCGGGCGATACAAACCAAAACTAAATATTATGCCTGACGAAGATAAATTTGAAGACGAAAAAGAGGAAGAGGAAGAAGAATAGAGCTTTAATAAGGGGGCTTCGGATCTCTCCGAGCCTCCAGATTAAGGCTCTATATCAAAACAATCTTTACAATATAAAGTTCAAGAAGAGTCCCAGAACGATAATTCCCAGCGACAACACTCCTCCGTAATAAAGGAGGAGTTTTTTCTTCATGGCCTGTTTTAAAAGTATAAATTGAGGTAAAGACAGAGCGGCCACCGACATCATGAAAGCTACAGCCGTCCCGACGGGCAAACCTTTGCTTATCAGGCTCTCAGCGACCGGTATGACGCCCATTATATCGGTATAGACCGGAACTCCGATGATTACCGCCCCCGGGACCGAAAAGGCACCTGAGAGATAGTCCGTAATGACTTCTTCCGGAACCAGTCCGTGAATCCCGGCTCCAACGGTAACACCTAAAAGAACGTAAGGGGTAACTTGTTTTAAAATATCGACTCCTTCTTGGTAAGCCATCTTCAATCTTTCTTTTCTGGAGGTGTTCACCTCCTCTCCCTCGGGGCTTTCACTTAATCCAAAGTCAATTAAGTGCTTTTCCATTCCCATCCTGGTAAGAATCAAACTACCCGAAACAGCAACCGTAATCCCTCCGACGACGTAAGCTAAGGTAATCTGCCAACCCAAGGTTCCAAATAGAACCACTATGGCGGCAAAATTAACCATCGGAGAGACAAAGAGAAAAGTGATTATTATTCCGAAAGGAACCCCGGCGGAAACCAGCCCCAAAAATATCGGTATTGTCGAACAAGTACAAAACGGAGAAATAATTCCCAAAACGGAAGCGAAAAAATATCCGAATATTGAATCTTTTCCTTTCAAATAATCTCTTATCTTTTCCGGAGGAAAATAAGTTCTGAGATAGCCGATAATGAAGACGACCACCGCCAGAATAAAGAGGATCTTCAAGTTATTGTAAATCCAATACTCTAAAATACCGGCTACTTTGCCGGTAATCGGTAAAAAAGAAACGATAAGCTCAGCAAAAGACTCAAACATTCAAATAATTTTCAATTTCCTTTTTGGTAGAGACTTTTCCTTTTGCCTTAACCTCTCCGTCAACGGTCAAAGCGGGTAAGCTCATTATTCCTTTTTGAGCCGCTTCAACCGGATCGTTGACTTTTTCAACTTCGGCCTCCAAGTCGTTTTTCTTAACGACTTCTTTAACTGTATCTACAACCTTGCTGCATTTCGGGCAGCAGCTCGTTCCGTAAATAGTAATTTTCATAAATTTGTAAACTTTATAAATTTACTTCGAGAAGTTCTTTTTTAAATCGCCAAACAGTATGCGCATGTCGGCGTGGTATATGTTTTTATCTTTATAATTATTTTCCAATCAAGCTTATAACTTCTTTTGCCTCCTTTCGATCTTCGGAATTAAAGTAAAGGGTCGGAACCCGTGATTTTCTTATTCTTTTTCCGTTCCAATTGATAACACTGACCGGCTCCGCCCGGGAGTAATCGGTGTTTTCGAAAGAGGTTATTCCTATGGAGGTGCTCAGATGTAAGTAAGGGTCGTCAACTTCTCTTAAGTTTTCCTCCTCTATCCAGGGAAAATCTTCCAAAACGGTATCTTTGTCCAGGTCGGTGTGAAAAGGAAACTCGGTTATATCGGACAGATTTATCGAAAATTTATTATCTCCTATAAAAGAGTATCCTTCGTCAAAATTAATATGGTCGAATTCCGGCTCTTCCGGCCTTAATCTTCTTCCCGAAAATACCAAATCAACTCTTTCGTTGGACAAAAGTCTTATCGATTCACCGGTTGAATTGGTATATGTAGTTATTATGCCGGCGTCTTCTAAAATCTCCAATTCATCATGAAAAGTAGGACAGGCGGCCACTCTGAGGCCGTTCAAACGAGCGGGAAGAAAAGCGTTCAAAGACAGATATGCAGCTGCAGCCACTCCTCCTATTACTATAAGTGGAAGAAATTTTTTCATATTACAGTCCGATTAGATAATAATAGGAAAGAAAGAACAATACCAAAGTACCGGCCAGATAAACCCAGGTTATAAGGTTGGATTCGGCGATCCAGACTTCTTTGGTTATTACCGCTCCGGCAAAGATAATCAGCTCTATAAGCATATAGAAAAACAGATAAAGTCCAATATAAAAGGCGTAGCTGATCCAGGGAAGACCGGCTTCAGCCAAAGCTCCACCGTAAACCATGGGAAGGCCGAAAGAGCAGGGCAACTCAACCAGAGTTATGACGGCCGCAAAAAGCATTACACTGGTTATTAAGGTAACGGTTTGAGCCGCAGAACTATTAAAGTCCTCCTTCAGTTTTTTGGTGACTTTAGTAACATACTTATTGCTGGAGGACCGGCAAGTGGGTCCATGCTTATAAAACCGAATGAACTCTCGTAAAAAATAAATTCCTCCCAGGAAGGCTGCGATACCTATAACTGTGTTAATCGGACCTATAAAGCGAGACAAAACTTCAAAAGCGGCCGTCCAGGCAAAAACGAGCAATCCGTAAATAGTGACGGCAGTAAAAATAAAGAGACCACCATAAAACAATATCTTTTTTCGGGATTTAAAAGTTAAAACTATAGTTAAAATTAAAATCAAAGCTCCTATCGAACAAACGTTGAGCCCATCCAAAGATCCCAGTATAGCGCCCATAATGGGAATTGAAACTTCCTTTGTGTCTATCTCCCAATCGGTAAAAGGAATAGAAACTATACCTCTCAGCTCATCAATTTCTCCTTGTACGTGCTCACCTTCTATAGCCCTTCTTATTACTTCCCTCTCCCTTTCAGAGCCGTCTTTATCATAATATAGACCCTCAAAAAAATCGGGTTGGAATAAATTTTCTCCAATAATCACTGTGGGAACTCGACGTCTAAGTTCATAATCAATACCTTTTTCACAGCAAGCTACGAATTCAAATTCTTGCTCTTCCTCTTCATTACCTACCTCGTAATAGATCACTTCCAACTCGGGATACTCATCTTTCAAATCATTCTCTAAATATCTTTTTAGACGGTCACAATCGGGACATCTTTCGTCCTCTAAAATATGAACTTCTTCCAAACCTCCTTCGGTCAACCCGATAAAGGGAAGGGTAAGAAGAAGAGCAACTATTAAAAAGAGGGAAAATCTTTTAAACATAATTCTTATTTATTGCATTAAAACTCACAATTAACCGCTTCAGCAAGGGACGCCGGATCTTTATTTCCTTCATAAACTTCATCTTCAATTTGGATTTCGGGAACGAAGTTACTTTGCATTTCTTCAGTACATTTCCTTCTTTCTTCCGCAGTTCCAGTTGAGCATTCTACGTAAATTGACTCTATAGCTTCATATCCACCGAAGGAACGTGCAAGCTGAGTACAAGCTGGACATCCTTTAGACCCATAAATAACTACTTTGTTTTCGGCGAGGCAATCTATCAGTTCGGTCATTTCCCCGTTTCCGGTTAAATTCGCCGATCCGTTATCTTCAATGACAGCAATATAAAAAATAACAAAGCCGACAATTAAAACGGAAATTATTATCGCTAAAACATTCTTATTCATAAGAAATTATTCATTATTTTTTTGTAACTTTCAAGTTTTTTTCGATTCAAGCTGTAGAAAACGTTAAGTCCTTCCTTTTTTGAATTAACCAGTCCGGCCTCACTCAAAACTCCCAGGTGGTGAGAGGTGAGGTTTTGAGAGAGCTCCAAGTGCTCATAAATATCACAAACACACCGCTCTCCCCGCCTCAATAGGCAAATAATACGCAGTCTGTTTTCTGCCGAAATTATCTTTAAAAATTCAGACAAGTCTTCAATTTTATCGAATTCGTCCGAATTTTTTTTGCAGCA